>CAMCCU010000043.1 GCA_945872975.1 Pedosphaera parvula Ellin514 | reverse complement strand
CTGGGCGGCTTCCTCGGGCGCAAGAGCGACGGCGAACCCGGCCCGCTGACCTTGTGGCGCGGCCTGCATCGACTCCATGATCTGACGGCCATGTGGCGTCTCTGTCATGCCAAGAACCAAAGGTAAATATGTGCGCAATGATAAGCCTGCGGGAGAGGGCGGGCTTTGAGAAAACCGATTCAATTTCATTCCGAGTGGCTAGAGGAGCGTCCTGAATATCAAGTTAGAAGCAGCAGCGCATGGTCAGGAGACGTATGACTATCTGGCAACCGAGTACAGTAGGAGATCACGTGAACCCTTCTTCTCCTCTTGAAAAACCAACTCGAACACATTCGAGTTGGTGGTGCTCTGCCGGAATAGGAGACCCATGTGGTAGTGCCCACCCGTCTTCATGATGGTGACCCTGTTCGATCCGACGCTTACCGACATGGGCCGCACCGATCGAATGACGAGTGGCAGGTTGGTATCTGTAGAACTGAATGACACGAACTCCTCTGAGCCATGCTTGCGGAGCAATTCCAAGCATCCTTGAGCGATGGCGACGTAGTCATCACGTTTGATCAGTGCCGTGCGATGACGGGTCAATGCCCGCTCAACTCCGATCAAATAAAACGCAATCGGTGCGGCCACACAGCCCACAATCAGCAAACTCCGCCGCCGGTAAAGAGGAAATGCGATGTAGTAAGCGGCAAACGCAGCAAACGCGACAAGGATGAGAACAACACCAACCGGAATGCCCATGATACAAAGCAAAACGATACCAACGAACACTTGAATGAGGATGATCTTCGGATGTCTCATTGTCTGTTGCCGGGACGTCACGCTGTGCGGAGACGTCTAACGACCCTGCCCTCGAATGAAAGCGGGCGGGTTCCCCGTTCCACCCGGACCAGCTACTTCGTTTTCCGCATAGGGCATGGTTGTGCGCTCCACCCTCACCTCCCCGCCAGCTCCGCCTTCTCATCCTTGCGGGCGCGGCGGCGGGCGACGAGTTCGGCGATCATGTCGGGCAGGGTCTCCAAGTGTTCGCGCGGCCATTCGCCCATGAGACAGATCTGAATCCAGTTTCGCTGGAGCAGATAGCCGCTGTTGTAGCTGAGGAGCGTGCCGGCTTTCTTGAGCAGTCCGCCGATGGACTTCGAGGAGATATCGCTCGGTAGCGCGATGGTGACGACGGCGGGCGCGGCATGGGCGTCCGGTGCGACGACTTGCAGGCCGACTTCGCGCAGACGATTGCGCAGCCACGCGCCGACCTCGGCGATCTGGCCATACTTCTCCGGCCAGTCGATGCGGGTGAGCGCGGTCTGGAGCGCATAGACGAGGTTCGAGGATTGCGTGAAGGGCATTCCGGACTGCGCGGCGTAGTAGCCGAGGTCGAGGTAGCGCGGCAACGCCTTCGGCGCGGGCGCGAGGTCGTGGCTGTAGAAGACCATCGAGAGGCCGGGGAAGGACGCGAGCGCCTTGCCGCTGACGCAGGACGCGAGATAGACGTCCGTCAAATCGATCGGCACCGTGCCGATGGAGCTGATGCAGTCGAGGCAGAGCTTCACGCCGCGCTCGGTGCAGATTTGCTTGAGCGTCGGGAGTTCGTTGAGGATGCCGGTGGAGGTTTCGCAGTGCGGGGTCCAGACCCAGCGTAGCTTTGGATTCTGTTCCAGCCGACGGCGAATCTCGGAGTAATCGAGCGGGTCGCCCCAGCCGATTTGATAGACTTCAAACTCGAGTCCCTGGCGCGTGGCGTGGTCGATGAGACGGTCGCCGAATTCGCCGTTGCTGACGATGAGTCCGGGCTGTTTCAGCAGCGAGAGCTGGGCGCAGATGGCGTCGTTCGCGAGGCTGCCGGAGCCGAGCAGTATCTCGACGCTCTTTGCCCTCGTCAGTTCGCAGAGCATCCGGCGCGTGGCGCGGAAGTCGGCCATGAAGCCATCTGAGCGATGCGAGACGGGACCGCGAGCGAAGGCTTTGCAGACTTCCAGATGCACATCGACGGGGCCGGGCAGATAGCAGGCGAGGATCTTTTCCACGGCGCCGGAGGGCGGCGTAAGAGCCTTGGCCATCTGGAGAAATTTCTCGAGCGTGAGATACATGGGCTGGAACTGCGCCTCGCCGCTGCCGACGAGCGGGCCGAACGCCACGAAGCCGAGATGCTTGTAGAGCCGGGCCTGGCGCGTGGTGCCGGAGATGATGGCCATGTCGTAGCCCATGTCCTTGAAGTGCTGCGCGAGCAGGCCGACGAGCTTCGAGAAGACGAAGCCGTTGCGGAAATCTTTCTCGACGGAGAGCAGGCGGACTTCGAGCACCTTGTGGCCGGGCGGCAGATGGGAATCGAGGTCCGGGACTTTGTGATCGAGCGAGAAGGGCCGGTTCCCCCGCCCTGTCACCATGCCGACGAGGCGGTCGCCGTGAAGGCAGATGGCGTAGGTGTTTTCCGCGTGAAGCTTGTCCACGAGGCGCTGCTCAGGGTTGTGCGCGTGCTGGGGGATTTCCTCGACGAAGGTTTTGTAGTTGAGGCGGTGGATGGCCTCGAACTCCCAGTCTTCGCTCGCAATCTTGAACTTCAACGTAGGCTCAGACTTCATCATTGGATCCTTTGTGGATGGGAACTTGAGATTCCTTTACAGGACGAGGCACGCTGATTCGAGCCATCTCCTCGCGGATGTTCGTCCGGTGCATCAGCAAAACAAGCATCGCGAGAATCGAGACGGCGGCGACCTCCACCTTGGGCAAGCCGCAGAGGAACGTCGTCAACGGCGCGAGCGCAATCGCAATCATGCCGCTCAAGGTGACGTTGCGCAGCACGGCGAGGACAGGGAGGAACACTGCGAGCAACGCCAGCAGGAGGAACGGATCATACGCCAGCAACGCACCAGCCGAGACGGCGACGCCTTTGCCACCCTGGAAGCGGAGTTGCAACGGCCAGTTGTGACCGATGACCACGGCGACGATGGATGCGACGACTGCTTCCGGTCGCAATCCCAGCCAGACCGCGCCCGCGACGGCGAGCGCGCCTTTCGCGGCATCGATCAAAAGTGTGATGGTGAAACCGCCCTTGCCCAGCGTGCGACCGACATTGCGCGCGCCCACATTGCCGCTGCCGACTTCGCGAATATCCTGCCCGGTGCGCCAGCGTGTCCAGTAGTAGCCCACCGTGAAGCAACCAATGAAATAGCTGGCTGCAATCCAACTGAGCTCGCGTCCCGTCAGTGTATGGCTTGGCGATATTGGGAGACTCATGTTCAGCTTGGCGCGAATGTAGCAATCCGGTGACACTTGGCAACGCTTGTCTCGGGAAGCGTGACACCGGCGGGAAGCAACGACGATTCAGTTCCCACCCCCCCTCTCAATCTCACTCCCACTCCTGTTCCCAATCTTAATCCTGCTCTTACTCCTCCTCTCCAACTCCGGAGATTACGATGAAGATTAGGATTCAGATTCAGACGAATGAAACGTCATATCCCCGCCCGATCGTCGTCACGAACCGCCCGGACTTGCCCGCCTCCGAATCATCGCCACTTCGCCCACAGGAATCCTCAACGCACCGACCGCAGAATCTTGGAGACTGAGCTGCCCCGGCTGGAGACGAATGGAAGCGGGACGGAGCACCGAGCCGTCACGCATTGTCACCTCGAACAACACCTGGCTCGCGCTCACGTCACGCATCACCACGGCCACCGCTTCCTTCCTCACGTCATACGAACGCGTGCCAAACAAGATCGAGCTCAGCTTGACGCGCTGCCCATCGAAACCGCGAAAGTCGCCATCGACGAAGTCGCCCTTCGCCAGCAGGACGCCCGGGCGCCCCGCCTGCATTCTCGCTTCCAGCCCCTTCGAGATCGGCTGGAAGACGATGCGCGCCACGTTCAGCGTCGTGATGGGCGCAGTCTTCAACAAGCCTGAGGCCCGAAGCGACGTTTCGGTCGCGCGCTCCACCGCACAGGCCACGAAACTGCCGTTGCGGAAGAGCAGGCCCGGCGGCGTCTTCGCGTCCGCACCGGTTCCGAGATTTGAACCCGGCGGCGGAGCGGACGGATAAAGATGCGACGAAGGGATGTTGGTCTTCGCCGTCGATGCGCTGCTCCAGAGAAGCTTCGCCACCGCATCACCACCCGTGCTCGATGATTCCATCCGTATGTCGTAACGCTCGCCGGCAACCAGCGGCACACTGCCCTTGCTCTCCGAAAGCCAGAGCTGCTCGGTGCGGTTGATGAGCGGCTTTCCGTCCACCCACAGCCGCGCACGCTCGTCGGCGACGACGTAGAAGCTGTATTCCTCCGAATGCTCCACCTTCACCTGCCCCGTCCAGCGCACGCTCAGGTTCGTCCGCGCGAAGCCCGGCAACGGATCGCGATCTGACCAGACGAAGTTGATGATCGGATCAACGCGCGTGCTGCTCGGTCCGGAAAACTCCGCGCTGCCGAAGTAAGTGCCAAGCAATCCGGATCCAGACGTGATCGACGCGGCGTGCGCGGGCAACAGACTCTTCCCGTACAGGCGGCCTTTCGGCACAATGCGCTTCGAGATTCCCGGACCGCTCCACGACAATTGTGCGCGAGCGGAACCGGCAGCGTTCGCGAGCACGAGCTTCAACGGATAGCGTTTTCCTGCCTCAAGGCTGACCACTGAAGTGGTCACCTCTCCACCGTCACGGGACGCGTTGATCGAGACCGGAGCATTGTCCAAAAAGTTGAGTGTCGCCGAATCATCGGCCGCGAGGCTGAAATGGAAACCGCCTGACACCGGCGCCTCCACCTCGCCACACCAGACGACGCTGAAACGGTCGGCAGGAATTCCCGGTGCCGCTTCGCCGCTCGTCCAGTTGAACTGAATCGACTCATCCAGCCGCACGAACGGCGCACCCGCGAGATTGGTGTTGCTGAAGTAGAACCCGAGCAGCCCGTTGCCCGCGCCAGAGCCGCCGGGTTCCTCCGCCTCCGGCGTCAGGAACTCAGCCGAGAGCACGTTGGTCAACGGGATGGATTCGCTCGCGCCGGCAGCGGTCACCGACAATGCCTCCGCCGCGAACTGAAGCTCGCCCAGCAAGCGGCGGCCATCGACGGTTTGCACCGAGCCCGCCGAGACCACACCAGCCGTCGCGAGCCACACCATAAGTCCTGAAATACGCCGAAGCATCGCTACGAATTAGAACCGACCTCCACGGAGCGCGTCGAGCATGGAACTACCGCCGCTGCACCTTCAATCGCGCGCCGGAGCGATCACGCCTTCGTTCAACGTCGCGGACTTGTCGCCGTAGAGCCCGCGATTGCTCTGGTTGAACTCGAACTTCAAATCCACCTCCAGCGTCGCGAGGGAGACCAGCTTCCAATGCGTGGGAACAAAGACAGTCTTTCCTCCGCGCTCGATCTTCTCCAGCTCATACCCGAGCAGCAGATGCACCGCATCGTGGGTCACCTTCGGCGTCGCGCTCGGCGAGTAGTAGAAGCTGCGCTGCGTCGTGTTCACGGTCGAAGCGTTGTAAGTCTTCAGCTCGATGTAGCACGGAACGGGCGCAGTGATCTCGATGTCCGGATAACCCACCGCCTGGGCACGATCTTTCGTCGTGTGAGGAATGCGCGCCTCCAGTCCGTTCTCCTTCAAGGCCGCGCGCACGAACGGTTCGAGATAATTTCCCGCCTCGTTCGGCCGGGCTGCGACCAGACCCTCGCGCTGCGCACGTTCACCCGCCATCCGGGCCGCCTTCAAGATTTTCAAATGAAGATCGGCGTGAGCAGGGTTGTTCGTCTCCAATTCGAGCACGCGATGCCCCGTCGTCGCCTGGATGACGGTCGCGAACGGAATCTTCTTCGCAGGCTTGGTCAGCTCCGCGAGCGACGCGCTGAGGGAGTTGGTATTCGGCTGGCCGTAGGACGAGGAAGAAATGACCAATGACGCAACGACCAATGCCCAAGGAAAGAAGGACATGGAGAACCGTGCGTTCCGGCGGCGACAGCTCATTGCGTCATTTCTTAAAAACGACAATCCGATTCGTATTCGTCCCCTTGCCCATGTTGTCCACGCCCCAGCAGTTCGCCGTCTTGGTGAACTCCTGATCGTTGATCGCAATCAACACCGGCTCCAACCCCGCTGCGATACCGCACGGCAGCACCGCTTCCTCCAGCTTCGTCTTGCCACCGTGAACTTCCCCGACCTCGAACGCCACATGCCCGCCAGGCTTCAGCACGCGATGCAACTCGCGAAAGACCGCCGTCATCGCCTCCTGCCATTGGTCCAGCTTCTTGAGCATCGTGATGTTCACGGACTTGGAATCCACACCGAGAAACCAGCAGCGAAGCCAGTTGTCGGCGTCGTATTGAACGACGTCAAGAAACGGCGGCGACGTCACCACCAGGCTGACGGAGCCGGACGGAATCTGCGGCGTCTCGCTCGACCGGCTCGTGACCAGAAGCGCGGCATCAGCCACCGACGCCAGCGTGCCGCGCACGCCCGCCGTGACATCGCCCAGCAGTTGTTTCGACTTCTTGAGAATGATCTTTCGCGTGTCACGTACTGGCGGAACCTGGTTTCGCTTCGCGTTGATGCGCAGTTGCGACTTCACCGAGACGGCCTGGTTCGGCGGCAGCGTATAGACCGAGAAGAATCCTGCCGAATGTCCGGTAAGCCGGTTCAACGAGACGAGCGCGATCCAATCATCCAGCGCATCCACGCTGCCGTCCGAGCGACGACGAAGGATGTATTTCTTCAGCGCAGAAATCTGCCGGAGCGTCTCGGGATGATAAAACACCAGCAGCTCGTCGGGACATTCGCCGGCGTCATCCAGCGGAATCAACTTCAACCTCGCCTCGACCTCGCCGAGCGTGGGCGGACGCAAACGCGGACGCACAAACGTCTGGCTCAATGGATTGATATCGCAGCCCACCGGCACACGACCGAGCAGCGCGGCTTCAATCGGCGTCGTGCCCCGGCCCATGAACGGATCGTAAACGCGTTCACCCGCCACGGTAAGCCGCTCGATGAAGAACCGCGGGAGCTGCGGCTTGAAACAGGCCCGGTAGGAAACTTCGTGGAGCGAACTCGCCTGCCGCTGGCGCGCGGTCCAATACTCGTTCACGTACGTCGGCACCTCGATGGGGCTGCCCTCGAACGTCGCCGAGCGCGTGGTCAACAGCCGGGTCGCTTCGCCGAACTCACAGAAGGCCGCGAGATCGTCCGCGAGATTACCGTGACGACGCGCGGGGGGCGGCGAAGCAGGCGGAAATAAAGGAAGTTCCAGGATCTCGGAAGACATAATCCATGAATCACACCACCACCGCATTGCCATGGCAAGACGCGTGAATTCCCCCTTCCCTTCCCTTTGACGCTTCGTAGCATGGACGCATGGATAAAGAAAGTGTGGCCGGAATACTCGTCGATATTGGCACCCTGCTGGAGCTGAAGGGCGAGAATCCGTTCAAGACCCGCGCCTACGTGAATGCCGCGCGCACGTTGGAAAGCCTTGCCGAACCGCTGGACACCATCGTCGCGGAACAGCGCCTCGGGGAGATCAAAGGCATCGGCGATGCGCTCCAGCAAAAGATCACGGAACTTGTCACCACCGGGAAACTCAAATACTACGACGAGCTGAAGGCCTCCGTCCCGCCCGGACTCGTCGATATGCTCGGCATTCCCGGCGTCGGGCCGAAGAAGGTGAAGGCGCTCCACGACAAGCTCGGCATCGCCTCCATCGAACAGCTCGAAGCCGCGTGCAAGGCCGGCACGGTGGCGACGCTCGACGGGTTCGGCGAAAAGACGCAGAGCAAAATTCTCGAAGGCATCCAGTTCAAGCGCACCTACGCGTCGCGGCATCATCTCGACACCGCGCTCTCCGTCGCCGAGCCGGTTCTCGAATCGCTGCGCGCGCACCCTGACGTGATTCGTTGCAGCACGGCCGGAAGCCTGCGGCGCTGGCGCGAGACGATTGGCGACGTTGATTTCCTCGTCTCGTCGAAGAAGCCCACGGAGATAATCGAGTTCTTCACCACACAGCCGGGCATCCTCGCCATCAGCGCGAAGGGCGAGACCAAGGCGAGCGTCATCTTGCCCGGCGGCATCCAGGCCGATTTGCGCGTAGTGAGCGACGCGGAGTTCCCCTTCGCCCTGCTCTACTTCACCGGCAGCAAGGAACACAACATCGTGATGCGCCAGCGCGCCATTCAACGCGGTCTGCGCCTCAACGAATACGGGCTGTTCAAGTCGAAAGAGGAAACGCGCGATCCGAACCTGCTCGTGACGTGCAAGACGGAGGAAGATGTGTTCGTCGAGCTTGGCCTCGCTTACATCCCGCCGGAGATGCGCGAGGATCACGGTGAATTCGTCGCGGCTGAGAAGGGCAAGCTGCCGCGCCTCATCGAATGGACCGATCTGCGCGGCTCGCTGCACAATCACACGACCTGGAGCGACGGACACAACTCCATCGAAGAAGTCGCCGCGCACGCCATCGATCTCGGCTGTGATTACTGGGCGATCACGGACCACAGCAAATCCTCCTTCCAAGCGCACGGCCTCGACGCGGCAAGATTGCGCGAGCAAATCCAGGCCGTGGCCGCGCACAACGCGAAGCTGGCGGATGAAGGCGTGGAGTTTCGGCTGTTCGCCGGTTCCGAGGTGGACATCTTGAAGGAGCGCCTCGACTTCGATGACGACCTGCTCGCGGAACTCGACGTCGTGGTCGCCAGCTTGCACGTCGCGGGAAGCGATGAAGCGGACAATACGAAGCGGCTGATTCGTGCGGCCGAGAATCCTTACGTTCACATGCTCGGCCATCTCACCGGACGGCTCCTGCTCGAACGCGAGGCTTACAAGGTGAACCAGCAGGCGGTCATCGATGCGTGCGCTGAGACCGGCACGTGGATTGAGCTGAACGCGAATCCCTACCGATTCGATATGGACTGGCGGATGTGGTTTTACGCGAAGTCCAAGGGCGTGAAGTGCGTGATCAACTGCGACGCACACCGGCACGAGCACGCGGGCTTCCTCCGTCTCGGCGCGCACATCGCCCGCAAAGGCTGGCTCGAAAAGGTGGACGTGATCAACACGCTGCCACTGAAGGAGCTGACGACGGCACTGAAGGCGAAACGTAGCGGCAGGAACTGAACACGTTGCTCACCGCGCGAAGATCTGGCGGATGACTTCCTCGATCGGGACTTCCTGAATGTCGATGTCGTTTACCGGCAGTTCATCGAGCAACGCCTTGCACACAGGAATCACGCGGTCGCGTTTCACCTTCAGCTTCACCATCTGGCGATCTTGCTCCACCACCTCGCCGAACTTCACCAATTCCACGGGTGGCAGGGGCTTGTTGCCATCGCAATGAATGGTGATGAGCTTAAAGTCGGCAAAACGATCAATCACGTCATCGAGCTGGCCGTCGAAGAAGATCGTGCCCTTGTCGATGATGATCACGCGGCGGCAGAGCGCCTGGATGTCCGCCATGTAGTGGCTCGTGAGCAGGATGGTCGTCTTGCGCTTCGCGTTGTAGTCACGCAGGAATTCGCGGACGATCTTTTGCGAGACGACGTCGAGGCCGATGGTGGGCTCGTCGAGGAACAGGACCTTGGGCTGATGCAGGAGCGAGGCGATGAGCTCCATCTTCATGCGCTCCCCGAGTGACAGCTCGCGCACCATGACGTTGAGCTTCTCCTTCACGCTGAGCATCTCGGTGAGTTCGCCTACCGTGCGCTCGAAGATGCCGCGGTCAATGCCGTAAATCTTCGCGTTCAGCTCCAGAGATTCGCGCGCGGGCAGATCCCACCAGAGCTGGTTCTTCTGCCCGAGCAGCAGTGCGAACTGCCGACGATAGCCATCATCACGCTTCCACGGTGTGTAACCGAGTACGCTGGCCGAGCCGCCCGTCGGATAGAGCAGGCCCGAGAGAATTTTCAGCGTGGTGGTTTTACCCGCGCCGTTCGGTCCGAGAAAGCCGACGAGTTCGCCCTCCTCGACTTTGAAGGCGACATCCTTCACCGCGAAGGTGGTCTCGTATTTCCGTGAGACCAGGCCCTTGAGCGCGCCGGCAAAGCCAGTCTCCTTCTTGTAGGTGCGGAATGTCTTGGTGAGACCTTGAACTTCAATCACTGGCATGTGGCGTGACTGTAAAGGAGAGTTTCGGAATTGAAATTTGAAAGTGCGGACGAAGCCAGCCTACGAAAAAGGGGCACCGAAAGACCGGTGCCCCCTGAGAGCCTTCGCCAGCAACTGGAGACTACCGGGTCAATTGCTTCTCCAAGTAACAAACGACCTGACGGACATTGGAATCAACCGTCATACGGTCCTTCACGAGACGGCAGGCGTGGAGCACGGTGCCGTGGTCGCGACCACCGAAGGCTTCGCCAATGGTGTTGAGCGAGCTTTCGGTCATTTGCCGCGCGAGATACATCGCGATCTGCCTCGGAAAGGCAATGTTTTCAGGACGACGCTTGCTGGTCATGTCAGCCAGCCGAATGTCAAAGTGCTCAGCCACTTTCTTCTGAATGATATCGATGCTGATGGTGAAGCGGCCTTCTTCGTGAAGAATTTCGCGAAGAAGCCCTTCGACTACTTCCAAGCTTAGCTTCTTGCCAGTCAGCGCAGCGAAGGAGGTGACACGAACAAGAGCGCCTTCGAGGCGACGAATGTTGGTGCGAATGCGCTGGGCGAGGAAATTGACAATCTCTTCCGGAAGTTCGACACCCATCGACTTCTCCTTCTTGCGAAGGATCGCAAGGCGCGTCTCGACATCCGGCGGCTGCAAATCGGTGACCAGTCCCCATTCAAAACGGGAGACGAGGCGCTGCTCGAGGTTCTGAATCTCGCTGGCAGGGCGATCACAAGTGAGGACGATCTGTTTGCGGGCTTCGTGCAACGTATTGAAAGTGTGGAAGAATTCTTCCTGAATGCGTTCCTTTCCAGCGAGAAACTGAATGTCGTCGATCAGGAACACATCGCTTTGTCGATACCGGCGACGGAAACGGACAAGCTGGTTGTTCTGAATGGCGTCGATGAATTCGTTCGTGAACTTCTCGGTAGAGACGTAAGTGACGCGCGCGCCTTTCTTGTTCTTCGCGACGTGTTGTCCGATCGCATGTAACAGATGAGTCTTGCCAAGCCCGACCCCGCCGTAAAGGAAGAGCGGGTTGTAGGATCGACCAGGCTGCTGAGCCACTGCAATCGCTGCGGCATGGGCAAAGGTATTATTGTTACCAACAACGAAGGTGTCGAAAGTGTTCTTGGGGTTGAACGGGAGTTCTTTGGTGACGCCATTGCGCTCTGGCGCGTGAGACTCTTCCACGCTGGATTTTGAATCTTCAACCGCAAGGTCTAGATCCGCCGGCCCAACCGGTCGCCCCAAAGTAACGCTTGAGTTCGTGACGCGAAACTTCACGGACATCGGCCGCGCCGACGCCTGCGAGATTACGTTGCGAAGAAGGTCGAGGTAATTGTCCTTGAGCCAGACTTCGGAGAACTCGTTGGCTACATCAAGAGTTATGGTATCACCATCAATCTCGCTCGCTCGCAAGGGAGCGAACCAAAGGTTGTAGATTTCACTGTTGTTGAGCATGGCGCGCAGGAATTCCTGCGCTGCCGGCCAAAGTTTTTCTGCAGATTCTTGCATTGTGTCCCGTGTCAAAATTCCGTTATTCAGGGGATTTATTCACCTGTTGCGATTTCCGCCCCGCCCCGCCGTCTCTGCACTGACTGCCGACCACGTTCTGTCCGATGAATCTATCAATTAACCCAAAGCTTCGCGTCTTCCGTCGGCATCAACAGTCTGGAACCATTCACAACCGACTGAAATTCAAAGCCTTCAAAAGAACAATCCCTAATCTGACCGCAAAAGCCAACGCCAAACATCGCCTAGCCATTCCCGCCCCAGATGACGGGGAGAGTATTTAGGGCAAGTCCTCAGAGCTGACGAGGACAACATATTAACTCTTGTTCACGAGTTATTCACAAGCGTCGCTTGCTCGCAAAATGACGGCTTTGTGGCGATTTTGAAACAGATTGGATCACTCAGCCATTTCGGAATCGTTACGTCAATCTTACTAAACACGTTTTGAGAAAAAGAAACTGTCGAACGTCAGCGACATCCATCTCACCATCTTGATTTCTGATCTCACCAGCCAGTGTCTTGAGTGAATGAGAAAGCTCGTCCTAATGGAGTGAACTGCCAATAGCGGAAGTCAAACAGGCTCGACAATCGTAGGAGAGTATCGAACCTGTTCTTGCAAAAAAGGTGGAACCCTAATCGCTCGCACTCACGTCAGGGAACGCTCGATGTAACTGCCCCGTCCCGTCACCGCATCGAAAGCCAAGTTAATCACTCCATCTAGGGCAACTAATAACTTTGCCCCTTTCTTGACACCGCAGGTTAGAAACGGTCTACTAACTTCAGATTACGACAATAGATTTCGGGCAAGGCAAAAACTGTTCTTTCTAGCCCAACCAGATTTCAGAGTCCGTAAATACAGCTGACTTTGATTATTCCACGTAATCCTACATTTGTATTAAATTCGAAATTCCCCGGGTCGCTGCGTCATCCCCTGACCAAGCGACCCGGTTTTTTTAGCGACGAAAGCCCCTTCCAAGCACAGGGGTTCGACGTGCCGCGATTTTGCAACCTCAACTTCAGTGTTAGATAGAAGGGAGCAAACTCCAGATCCGAGTTGCGGCAGCATCCGAGAAGCCCATTGTTCGCTTGAGTTGATAATCTCGCTCCAGCACGTTCGGATGCCTTTCCCATCGGCGAAACGCTTCCCACCCGACGTATCCCTTGATCCACGCGAAATGTCCATGAACCGGCACCGGAAAATCGCTCCCGTGAAGGATTCGATCAGCAAGGGGCTGGATGAGACACTCCTTTACGTGGCGACCACGAATAGGAACATTGAAGGCGCTGTTGTCCCCATACAAATTCGAAAAGCGTCGAACCATCTCAGCGAAAACATGGAAATACTCGACATCAAACAATCCGCTCTTGGTCGCACAATGCGCAGCAATCACATTCACACCGCACTCAAGCGGCAACTCGAGGTGCTTCGGGTTGGAGAATTCCGTCTGCACCACGGGCACCGTATGCTCTCCACCTGTATGCGCGAGCAACGGCAAACCGGCCTCAGCCATTCGTTCCCAGAATTTCGTAAACCGTCGATCGCTACAGTCAATGTTATGGCAGTTGGGAAGACATTTCATCATCACAGCCCCCGCATCAATACAACGATTCAACTCTTCGAGCGCATCGGGACGAGCAGGATGGATCGACACCGCCGGCAGAAACTCAGGATGTTTTTTGGCCAGATGGAGGACATACGAGTTTGGAACATAAAATGAACCCACACCCTCCATCCGCTGACCTTCACTGTCGTAAACATGATCGTGAGCAAGAATCACCGCTGCGCTCAGGGAGGAAGTCCGGACCAACTCCAGCAAACGGCTGACATACATCTGATCCAAATCATCTGTCATCGCGGAAGCCGGCAAACCGATCTGCCGCAACATCAATGACGCAAGTGGTCGGTGCCATCCGGTCACCTTGAGCCAACATCCCGTCCCACCGGAACCGTTGCCGACGATATGCACATGCATATCCACCGGCCCGGAAGTTGGCCTTGCAGAAACTCGAACCACATTGGAATTCGGCACGGTCACAGCGAAGCGCCTCACGCCACGGCTTGAAACTCTCTGAAAAACCTCTCTAACTCCTCCAAACTAATAGATTCGACATTCTTGGCAGTAAACACGCCCAGACATGTCCCGTCTGGACGTCGTTCACAATAGAGAAATGCCCCTGAATACACCCAGCGAAGCCGGGAGGGATTGATTCGATTCATCTGCACGATCTGGAAGCCATCTATAACGCATCGCAACGCGTTCTCGACAGCGCTTTCCTCAAACCCTTCGGCCCACGTTTTGGAAATGGAGGACTGGTCCGGAAACCTCACGCCACAGGCGAGAATCCCCTCGAAAGGAACACTCTGCTCAAACCATTGATTGACCAGTTCTTTCATGGCTGCATCGACCCCGACGAAGCTTCGGTCTTCACCGCGCTGGCACGAACAAACAACCCGATATCTGACTGGATTTGGGCCACCACGCGACAATCCGCACAATCCATTTCAAGCCGATCGAAGTCACCAAGTGGAAGACCCCGGGCAAGTTGACGCGCTTTCTGCGATAGAAACTCCATAAACCCCACTCTGCCATTCGTATTATTGCACTGCCACTCGTGCAAAACCTCCCCCTGCAGGGAGCACACCAGGAGCTCATCGACCCTTGGCTGCGACACTTCAGCCTTTAGCCGCTCGGCTTGCGGGGACAGTGGTGCTTCAGACGATATGCGCGTGGCAGACTCGATGACCGGCACAATCGCCGGCGTATGTCGCTCTGAAGAAGGAACAGCAACCGGCGTCGGAAAACCCTCATCCGCTCCTCCAAACGGAACGCCCGAATCCGCCCCCTCATCACGCTGTCGGGCCGCTTCCATCAGCAGGAACTCCCACGAACCAGTGATGCTCTGAGTCGGCGGTGGCGTGAACGGCTTCACGTCAAACTCGCCGCCCGACAAGCCGAGTAAATAGTTAAACGCGTCCTCACCGGCTCGATGTCCGCACTGGGCATGAATGATTTGCCCGTCCTTCACGTAAACCGAACCTTGAACGCTGCCAGCAGAAATCTTCAACAACGACGAATTCCTGGCGAGGCATTCCATCTGCAATACATCCTGCAAACCGACCCGGCGCAGAATCCCGTGAAATCCCTCCTCCTGCTGGAAACGCGTCAACTCATGGAGCGTGGCGTAAACGGTGTGCCAGCCCCCTTCATCGCGTGGCTTCTCCAGGAAAAACTCGGCACCCGAACTGAGGCACGTCGCGCGATGCTGCTCCGTCGCATCGCCAGTGAGCACGACCTTCAGGATGTTCGGATACTTTCTTTGAAGGAGATTCAGAAACTGCAACCCGTCCACGAGCGGCATGTGGATATCGATTACCAGGAGGTCGATCCGGTGCTCCTGCAAGCAGCCAAGAGCCTTGCTCACATCCTGCGCCGTCAGGATCTCCCAGGTGTTCCCTGCAAAATGCCCCATCAACTGCCGGAGTACTCCCAGCAGATTCACATCGTCATCGACGAAAAGAATTTTCTTTTGCTTCTGAGTCATGAAAACACACGCGATGGGAGCGGGGCGGCTGAATCAGTCACACCCTCCGACCCGCATCGCACAACCACCGCTACAAGAGCTTCTCTTTGCAAAGATCCCGCCACACATCCAGACGCTCCGTCAGCCCCAGTTCAGTCAGATAGTTTGAATCTGCGGCCGCGCTCAGACTTCCACCCGTTTCTGCCAGAATCTCATGCTCGATCACATTCGCAGCATGAACCGCGGTCAGCGGGCAGAATTGCTTGCTCAAGAAACGGATCGGAAAGTGATGCAGCGCCACCGCCTCCACGATGGGCATCGGCAGCCCCCAAATACCCAAAAGACACGCACCCAACTCACCGTGAGTCGCGCCAAAGACACCTATCTCTGCGTCCCAAAAATGAATCTTCTGCTCCTTGGCTTTCGCCAGTGCTTCCTTGAATCCTTCCGGGACATTCGCCGCGAGCAGGAGCTTTCCGATGTCATGCAACATGCCTCCCGTGAACGCCTGGCTGACCATCTCCGCGCTCACGCCTTCCGCGCGAGCGATCTGCTCGGCGAACTTGCCCGTGGTCACCGAATGCTTCCAAAGTTTTTCCACGGAGAAGTCCGCCGTCCTCACCTTGTCGAAGTACGAAAACGTGTGCGCCAGCAGCACCAAAGCCTTGGTCGTCTCCATTCCAAGATAGATCACCGCATCTGCGGCACTTACCACCTGAAGTTGCAGCCCGAACACCGCTGAGTTCACCACTTGAAGCAGCTTGGCGCTCAACACCGGATCCTGGGCCACCAGGGAACCAACGTTCTCAATCGAAGCATCTGGCGACTGCAGTTCAGCGACGATCTTGAAGTAAAGGTTCGGCGGGCTCGGCAGCTTCTTCATCTGCGCGATCAGCTTCTGAACCGTCTCATTCGGGAGCCATGACTCCAGTGAGAACGCTCGATCTAGAGCGAACCCGATGGTCTGCGCATCACCGGGCTTGACCAGATATTGATGCGCCGTCCCCACGCACTTCATCGCGGACTGCTGGTCGCCCATGCTGGCACGAATGAACCGCAACGTCTTGGGGCTGCGTTGCATCACCTCGTCCAGCAATTGTGCTCCGTTCATCCCGGGCAACTGCATGTCCGCCACGATTGCATCACACGGGGACTGGCTCAAAGAGGCGAGAGCCTGCAAGCCACCCTTGGCAAAGGCGACATCCCAGTTCTCCGAAAAGCCACTCGCCTGACTCTGTAATTGCTCCCAGAGGGCGAGATCTTCACCAACAAACAACACGCGCTTCCGTGACATACATCTCCTTCGGCAGAAATCCGATCTGCGTAAGCCTCATAATTCGTTCTCTTTAATAACTTCTCGCCGCCGGAGATCCCTCCCGGCGGACGAAGGCCGTTTCCCCACTTACTGGCACCACGCTGCGACGATCCCCGGCCGGCTCCCATCCCAATCGTAACAAAGCCTTCTCTGCGCCCTGGCGCACCCACTCATCCACATCCATCAACACGGCAGTCAATGGCTCCATCGCACGCTGATCGGCAATGCGCCCGAGCGCCTCCGCCGCTGCAAGGCGCAAATCTCGATCCCAATCTCCCAAGGCCTGCAACAACGCCTGCAACGCGGCGGCACGCTTGTAGAACGCCGGGTCAGTAAACGCGTTCAAGGTCGGCTCCGGCTTGGGCGAATCGTTCAACTTGCTCAACGTGTCCGACGCCGCCTGACGCACCCAGTATTCCTTGCTCGTCATCGCCGCCTTCAAGGCCGGGATCGCGCGGCGGGCTTCGATCGATTTCTCCCACTCAAGATCAATCAAGCGGAGAACACCCGCAGCCGCATACCTCACGGACGACTGTGAATCCGCGAGAGTGACGACCAGATGCTCAATCGCGCTCCGGTGGCGAATCAGCCCCAGCGCCGCCACCACCGCTTCGCGCACATCGTGATCGGAATCATTCAACAACACCGTCAACGGCTCGACTCCACGGGTATCCTTTAGTTTCCCCAAAGACTCCACCGAAGCCTTGCGGACGCTCCAATTCGAATCCTTCAAGGAGGAGAGCAGTCGCTCGAAGCTTCCATTGTCGTTCATCGTGCCCAACGCATTGGCCGCAGCAGCCCGGACGAGCGGGTCTTGATCCTTCAACGAAAGAGTCAGCGGCTCGGCGCTGCGCGGATCGCGCAACGATCCCAGCGCTTCCACCGCCGCCACACGAACATGGCTGTCCGCATCCCGGAGGGCCCCAATCAGCGGCTTCAACACCCGCTCGTCACCGATCTGGCTCAGTGCCTCCACGACGCTCCTGCGATTCAAACACTGCTTGTCGCGAAGCGCATTCAACAACGGCTCGAGTGCCAGCACCCCAACCGTCGCCGCCTTCATGTAATCCCCCAGCGCGACAAATCTCAGGACCTTCTGAATGTCGTTCGACGGTTTCCATCCAAAAAAATCCAACGCCTTCGCCGCGCGACGGCGCACGCTCAAGTTCAGATCCTTCAGCGCCCCCACCAGGACTTCGATACACGTGGCATCTCCCACCTGCATCAACGCACCCACGACCGCCTCGCGCACCTCCGGATCTGGATCGCGCATGCCCTGCACTAGAGCCGACGCCGCACGAGCCTCCTTCAACCGACCAAGCGCCTGCACCACCGCCAGCCGAATCGCGCTGTCATCATCCTGCAACGCCGAGATGAGATGCTCGATCGCCTCGTCCGTCCCCTCAGCCGCCAGCTTCTCAATTGCTTGTCGCCGGGTCTGCGGGTTCTTGAACTTTAGTTGCTGCAAGGTCCACCAATGCATGTTCGTTAATCTGATTTCCGTTCGCTGTGTTAAGCCTTCGCTAGCCAGAGTTGTGCCGGGAGGCTCGGCTTCATCAAGGTCCGCCAAAATGGAAGCGGTCGGCATCAATCCGCCAGCGGGACTGTCTATTTCATGGGCAG
>CAMCCU010000042.1 GCA_945872975.1 Pedosphaera parvula Ellin514 | reverse complement strand
CGGCACGCCACGAGATCGATGTAGAATAACGGGCGCAGTTCGCCTTCAGAATAGCCGAGGAACTTGCCTTTCACGCCGAAGCACTCGAACAGCCAGTCGTAGTATTCGAGCGTGTCGATCTTCTGCGCCGCGTGGCCCTCGAAGAAGATTCCCTTGCGCGCCTTCGCGATGATGTAGCGGAAGAGACGCTCGCGCTGGGTCAGCTCCTTCGTGCGATAGACGGAGAAGAAGAACGCGTAGTCCACCGGCTCCGACCACGCGGCGTCGACCTGCTGATCGAAGTCCGCATCGTTAAAGTTCACGCTGGCATAGCGGACGTTCGACATGCCCGACAGCCGCGCTATCTCCTGCGCGGCGGCGAAGGTGTCTGGCATTCCCTCCACGCCGATGACCTGGCGTGCGCCAGCCTGCGCCGCCTTGAGACACGCCTGTCCTGTGTTGCAGCCGAAATCCATCACCACCGCGTCGCGCAGCATCGGCAGCGACATCAAGTCGAAGCGCTTCAGCGTCCGTTCGCCTTTCACGCCGAGCAGCGGAATCGACTGGTAGCGGTCGAACCACTTCAACGCTGCAAGCCGCTGACGCAATCCGTCGAGCGTCTCCTTCGGCAACAACGCCGCATACTCGTCCTCATGCACGATCAGCAGCGCATCCATGGAGCCGCGATGCGCCAGCGCGCTCGCCGTGATGCGCCGCGCGCCGTCCATCATGTAGATGGCTTTCGCTTCCACGTTCGCCGTCGGCGCAAGCTTCTTCAGCAGAGCGCCGGTGACGTAGAGCGGACGTCCGAGATCAACGCCGGCTCGCAACTGACGCGCGTAGTTCTCGATGTCCACGCGGCGCGGAGCTTCACCGGATGAGAACTTCACACCGAGCTCGTCCAGACTCGCGGGCTTCGTTTCAGCAAAAGTTTGCCCGTCAGCATTGCAAAGCTCGCAGCGGATCGGGAGCACCAGCGTCTTCGGCCAGAAGTCATCTTTTGCAGACCACACGGTGTTCAGCTTGGTCTTGAGAATGTGCGAGAGAATGGCACACGCGGCATCCAGGCCGGTGCCGAAGTCGCGAATGTCGTAATCCTTCAACCCTTGAAAGCTCGACAGCGTCGGACCGTTGACCGCGACCGGCCGCGCATCGATGCACTTCTCCGTGGAACCCGCAGGAGGTTGAAAGTAGCCGGAGAGATCGAGCTGACGATCCTCACAAGATGCCTGCGTCGTGCTCGCGGCAAAAGGTCCCGGCGTATTGCCGGACGCAACGTCCGGACGGGTTCCTCGTGCTGCTTGAAGATTCTCGCGCGCCAGCTCATGGCCGGGCTGCAAGTGGAGGACGCGCTCGAACATCATCGCCGCCGAGTCCCGATCGCCCGTCTTGAAGAAGCAAACGCCCAGGCTTAACAACGCTTCAACATCGCTCTCGTCCTGGTTGAGAAGTTTGAAGTAGGACTTCGCTGCGTCCTTGAATCGACCATGTTGCAGATTGAGACCCGCCAGCAGACGCAGAGCTGAGGAGTGCTCTGGATTGATCCTTAACGCACGGGTCAAGGCCTGCTCAAACTCTTCGACCCGCTGGAGGCTCAGACAGACGGAGGCGAGGAGCGCCTGAATCTCGGCGTCGGCAGGAGACAGTTCAGCCGCGCGAACGAGATGGCCGCGTGCTTGTTCAGGACGGTTCAATTGAAACTCCAAATCCGCCAGGGCGACGTGCAACTGAGCGCGTTCAGGGGCAACGTCGGCCGCCCGTTCCAGGTGGTCGCGCGCAGCGGAAACGTCGCCGCGATTAAAACACTGCTCGGCCAGTTCAATAAAGCCCTGCGCAAGGTCGTCGTCGCCGTCGGGACTCTGGCTCGTGGCCACCCCATTTCGAAGTGCGCTGGCTGGGCTCTTCGTTATGACCGGCGGAAGTGACGGGAGTTTCTCGCTCGTGGCGACGCCGCCCCAATTGATGTCCCAGATGTCGAGACTCTCGAAGCGCGCACGACCATGCTGCTCGAACCAGCCAAGCACTTGTTTCACACGCCATTGATCCGGCTCATCAAAGACGGCCTGATCAAAGAACGGATAGCCGGCCAGCCATTCAGCGGGCGAAGCCTTCAGGCCAAGTCCCGTCTCATCCTTGCTGGGCGCGTAGCGTTGGTTGATCTCTGCGACAGGTTTCTGCGGCTCGCGGATGTGTTCCAGACAGCGATACCAAGCCTGCTTGATGAGCAGGTTGCGCCAGTTGACGAATTGGAAATGGAGCAGGCCATGCGTGTAGCCATCGATCTTGTGCTGACGACCGGACAGGTTTGCGGGCACACGAGGCGTGTGGATGAACTCCGAGGAGTAGGCGCACTTGCCGTCGTCGCAGAAGACGAACGGCTTGGCGTTCCCCGTCCAGACGGAGCCGTCGAAACGATACTGCGTCACGCTGCGCCAGAGTTGAATCCACGTCAGGACAAGCTGGTCGCCCGGCGCGAGCGCGAAGATTCTCCGGCGCAGGAATTCGCCGTCGGCGCAATTCGCGGTGAAAGCCTCGTCCGCATCGATGACGGCAAAATGTGTTCCGCCGATCTCGCGGCCCGCGCGAAGCAACGCGTTGCGGTCGCCCGGCTCGTCGCGATGCCAGGTGGGTTTGCGGATGATGCGCTCGACACGGCACTCGGCGGCGATGGATTCAACGATGGAGACAGTATCGTCGTCCGAACAGTCGTCGAGATACACGATGGCATCCACGACGCGGGCGAGCGCACGGAAGCAGAAGGCAATCTTCGCGCCCTCATTCCGCGCGGGCACGAGCGCGACGATTTTGGCGCCGGGCTTGGTGACTTTGAAATTGAAGTCGGGCAGTGGAGCAACATCCAGACTGAGGATGCGCGTCGGAGATGCTTGCGCTGAAGACACGCCCAGCAGCTTGTCGATGGCCGCGACGTCCTTCTGATCCTTGCCCTCGTTGCGTTCGACCTTGAGCTTCCGGATGATGTCGAGCGAGGCGAACTTGATCCCGAAATAGTAGAAGTGATTGTCAGGATTGAAGATGATGTCGTCGCGGGTGGCGACGTGGTGATGCACTTCGCTGTTGTGACTGCTGAGATCACGATTGCCCGTCTGCAATTCGTCGCAGCCGAAGTGGAGGAAGTCCAAATCCTGCGCGTCACGAATGCCGTAGGCGGCCATGACGGCGCTGCCATCCACGCAAAAATGTTCTGGATTCAGGCGTCGCTCGACAAGCATCTGCGCGTAGAGAGCGAGGTGCTGGTGGAATCGCTGGAGGTGGCGCGGGCGGGCGTGGTTCAGGAAGTGAATGCTGTTTTCGTTCAGCAAAACCTGGCCGAGATAGATGGTTTGCTCGTGCGTGTCGTTGATGTGAACGGAGTGGTTTTCAATCCCGAATAACGAGCGGATGCGGGTCTTCGCCTCACGCACCGACTCCATGCTGTCCGTCTCAAACACGAAGACGCGAACCGGCCCCGGCTGGCGGAAGCACGGGTCGGCCTTGCCCGCAGCGCCTCCGAAGTTGTTCGACCAATCCCCAAGCCATTTCTCGCCGACGTAGATCTGTTTGATGAGATTGAGTGAGCCCTGGCGAGTGAGCGTGACGTGCTTCGCGTAAACGACGCGGCCCAGTCCGTTGAGAATCGCGAGCACCTCATTGTTCCGACCCTGTGCTGAGGGAAAGACGGTAACGATGTAGGTGTTCCGCTTGAGCCGACAATATTCGAGCGCGATGGCGTCGCAGTGGTTTTCGGGCAAACCGCGCTTGCTGAAATAGTCGCCGCCATAGCTGTTCGGCTGGAAGTCGAAGAACAATCCGGTGACTGGCCGGCGGTGGAACAAGCACGCCGCAACGCGATGCGCGCCGTCGATGACAACGTTGTTCCGCCCGATGGGAACGAGCGTTTCCTGCGCGTCGAATCCTTTCGCGCCAACGGAGTCGAGCGTTTCGTCGAACGAACGAATGTAGTCTTCGATGCCGTTCTTCCGTCCGTCGCCCTCACGGCAGGTACCGTTCGAAAAAGCGCGAATGTGCTGGTGATAAAGTTCCTGCGCCCAGCCGCTCTCGACACCGAGCGCACGATGCCGCGCGTAGAGGTGCTTGGCTAGGATGTCGAATCGTTCCGGCGTGACGAGCCGCAGAGGATCGATGACGCCCATGCGGACGCCCGCCGCGATGGGCAGAACCTTCAGCGCGAGCAGATGCGGGTTGAGCTTTTGCAGCGCGCCGGGGATTTCCTCTTCGGACACGAGGCGCGGTTCCGAACTTGCGGGAACCGCAGGTAACGAACGCTTGCTGATGGTCACCGCACCCAGTCCAGCCATCGCCGGCGAGCACGCGACAATCAGACCATCCGCCGCCGCGCCTTCTGCAATCGTGTGCTGGGCCACGACACGGAAACCGTGTTGCGTGAGGAATTCCAGGCACGCCGGATGGCGGTCGCCGTGGGTCGAGAGGATGATATAGCCAATCTTGTTTTGCGCGATGGACTCCTGGCAGCCGTGCAGCAGATCGAGCTCAGCTCCCTGGATGTCGGCGTGCAGAACGTGGAGGAAATCGATGCCGTGCTGGCGCACATAATCATCGATGGCGATCTGCGGAAGGCGATACCGGCGATTGTCCCAATCGGTGAAGACCGAGTTGGGGCGCGAGTCACGACCGATGAAGCCGTTGGTGAAAGCTCCCTTCATGTGGTTCAGCTCAAAGTGGCGCTGGCTGAGCTGAAATTTTTCCCGGTTCGGTTCGATGAGATGGTTTTGCGCGCCGGGAACCGCCTTGTGGAACCACATCGAATAGTAGGCCCAGAAACTCCCGGCCTCGATCATGACCGCGCCGGGCGGGAGTGTTTTCAGCACTTCGTGGAAGACTTTTTCCTCCTGCGGTTCGTGATGGCCCTGCAAGCGCCGGATGATTTCCGTCATCCAGTCACCGTGATAAGAACCTTCGAGAATCTTCACGCCGTTGTGCATGATCTGCACCGGTGGGTCACCCGGCAGCACTTCGCCAGCGTGGGCCACTTTGGGCACATCATCACAGTCATGACAGTTGACAGCGGCGAGGATGCGCTCGCGCTCCTTCGGTGTGAAGCGGTCGAGATTCGAGTTCGCCGGCGAGGAGGAGGGCCGCGCCATGAAGAGATCCTGCTTGTTGTCGGACGCCAGAGTGTAGCCCTGTTCCGTGAGGAAGTTGAGGATGGCTTCCCGGTGTTTGCCGTACTCCACGACGATGAGCTGCGGATTGAACCGACTGAAATCGAGGCCCTTCAACACCTCGAAGTCGTGGCCCTCGGAATCGATGGAGAGCAAGTCCACATCGGTGACGCCGGCCTCATCGAGAATGGAAGTTAACCGCAGCGCCGGAACTTTCTCCTTCGTCCAGACAGCTCCGTATTGCTTTTGCCATCGTTCCTTGTCTTCTCCCGAGACGGACGCGACATCGCTGCCCCAGTCGGGGAGATGCGGGTAAGTGGACACGTTAAGCTCCACCTCACCGTCCGTGTCCGAAGCGCACGCGCGGACACAGCGAACGTCGGAGCCACGATACGATGCTTCCAACTTGGCGAAGTTCTTCCCAACCGGCTCGATGCTGATTCCACTCCAGCCGTGCTTCTCGACGAGCCGGCGGACGTTGCTGTAGTGGACCCCGTCGAACGCGCCGACTTCCACGAACACCTTCGATCTCGGCGGATGCTGCTGAAAGAAGCTTTCGATGCTCTTGTCGTGGTCGCCCTGCGCGTAATAGCCACGCGCGTGCTTCGGCAGTTCGCGTGCGAACCAGAATTCCGGATTGGCTTCAAGAACCGCCCGGCAGGCTTCGTCCACCAGCGGAAGATTCCCGCACTCTTTGGCTGCTTGGGCGAGATACCAGCCGACTCGCCAATGGGCACACCCCGCCTGCGAGGCTTGCATGAACTTCTCGCACCCTTCGACGTGTCGCCCCGTCGCAGCCAGATACAGCCCGGCCCAAAGCGCGAGGAATCCATCGGCTGGGTTTGCATCGCTTCGCCGGTACATCTCTTCGAACTCAGCCAGGCTCATGCGGGCCATGACCTTCTCGGCGTCGAGGACGTTCTTGAGACTCTGCGCGTTGTTGATGATGCCGCGACTTACGTGCATCGCGTTCTTGAGTGACTTGTTCATTGGATCAATGGCTTCGGGAGGGAGATCGCGTTGGAATGCGGACGCCAACAAGGAAGGCTGCAACGATGGCGCATCGGAGAGGCGGCATTCGCCGTCAGCCTGCGCCCGAAGATTGTTTCAAGCTCGTCGCTCATCCATGTGCGTGCCGAGCGTGTGCGCGACTCGGCAAATGGTGTTTAGCAATGGGGGTGCCACGGGCAATTTTCCGCCAAAACTCTCCTAAAGCGTTGATATGTCAGGAGTGCCAGCCACCGATGGGGGAGAGTTTTGCCGCTGGGAACCCGCCTCAGGCAAAATTGCCCAAGCGATCCGCCAGCGGAAATGAAACGGGCTCCAGACAGCTTTCGCCGACCTGGAGCCCGAGACGGTTATGAGAAACAACTGCTTACTGCGGCGGCACAACCCTGAAGTATCGCGCAGGAATGGTGCGGTCGATCGGAGTGATCCAATCCAGGCCGCCCAGCGGGACGACGTTCGAGACTACCGGGACCCAAGTGGTGAGGTCCGACGATGTCTCGATGACAAAGGGCGTTCCCTTCGGACCTGAGACATGGAGCCTCAGGAATCCTTCGCCGATGGATTGGATGGAAGTGATCTCCACCGGTTCCGCGCGCAGCGGTGCTCCGGCGACGCCGCCAAAAGAGTCGGCAATCGTAATCGGGATGTTGGTGTAGGTGGCCGACGCCGCATTGGTGAGGCTTACCAGGCGGATTCGGAATATCTCGCTCGTTTCGAGGTCGTCGTCGAACGCGACGGAAACCGTGATGGTCTTAAGCGTCTCGCCCGGCGCGAAGGTCACCACGCCGTTCGTCGCTGTATAGTCCGTCCCTGACAACGCCGTGCTGTTAGTCGTCGTGAACGAAGCACTGACCTCAGTATCGGTCACCCCAGTGCGTTCAACCACGATGTCGATGGTGCCATCCAGCTCGTTCACCGAATCGCTATCCACCGTGAAACCGAGATAAGCCAGATCATCATCCGTGATCGTGATGGTGTTGGTCCCGACGGCGAGCGTGGAATTTGTGATGCCGCTCAATACGACGCGGAACGTTTCATTGATCTCATAGGTAAGGTCCGGCAACAGATCCAACGTGATGGTGTTGGTCGCCTCACCAGGAGCGAAATACAACGTGCCATCGGTTGCCGTGTAATCATTATCCGCCGTCGCTGTGACGTTGGTCGTCGTGAAGTCCACCGATACCGCCGTGTTCGTTGCGCCGGAACGCACCACCGTGAGGGTCACACCCGTATCCTCTTCAGGCAGCGTCACCGCATTTGTCGTAAAGGTAAGAGTGCTCCCGTCGTCATCTGTGATCGTAATCGTATTCGTGCGGGACGTGATGGTCGCATCGGTCGGATTACTCAGAACCACGCGCAACGTCTCGTTCGCCTCTTGCAGGTCATCACTGGCGATCAAGAGCGTGATATCCTGGCTGGCCACGCCGTTGGTGAAGGTTAGGGTGCCGTTGGTCGCCGTGTAGTCGCTGCCCATCGCCGCCGTCACGTTCGTCGTCGTGAAGTCCACTGTCGCCTCGTTGAACGTCGTGCCCGTGCGGTTCACCGTCAGCGTCAAATTCGCCCCGCTCTCGGAGATGTTTGTAGCCGTGATGGACCACGCCAGCACCGCCGAGTCGTTCGTGCTGATCGTCACCGTGTTCGTTCCGTAATTGCCAATCGTGCAGTTCGTCACGTTCAGAAAGCGATACGAGAAGGCCTCACTGTTCTCCGCCACCAGGTCATTGATAACAATCACCGCGAAGGTGTTCGTCGTCACACCAGGAGCAAATACCAGCAAACCGTTCGTCGCCGTGAAATCCGTGACTGCCGTGGCGGTGGTCCCGGACAGGTTCGTGAAGTTCACGCTCACCGTCGTGTTCGTCGCGCCCGTACGAACCGCCGTCAACGTCACGGTTCCTACATCTTCACTCACTGTGATGGCATTTGTTGTAAACGCCACGCTCGCCGCGTCGTCATCCGTGATCGTCACCGTGTTTGTCGCCGTGGCCAGCGTCGTGTTCGTTGCGCTGGAGAGGCGCAGCTGGAACGTCTCCGAGCCTTCCAGGCTCAGGTCGTGCAAAATGTCCGCCGTGAAGCTGTTGCTCACGATGCCCGGCGCGAAGTAGAGCGTGCCATTGGTCGCCGTGTAATCGCTGGCCGCCGTCGCCGTGACGTTGGTGGTCGTGAAGTTCACCGCCACCGCCGTGTTCGTTGCGCCGCTGCGCTCCACCACGATGGTCAGCGTCACGTTGCTCTCGCCGCTGCTGATCGCGTTCGTCGCAAAGGCCAGCGTGCTGTTGTCATCATCCGTGATCGTGATCGTGTTCGTCCCGTTGGTGAGGATGCCATCCGACGGATTGCTCAGGCGCACCTGCAGCGTCTCGCTCGTCTCCTGCAAATCGTCATTGGCCAGCAGCAGCGTGATGCTCTGGCTCGTCACCCCGTTGGTGAACGTCACCGTCCCGTTGGTCGCCGTGTAATCCGTGCCGGCCGTCGCCGTGACATTGGTGGTCGCGAAGTCCACCGTCACGTCGTTGAAGGTCGTCCCGGTGCGGTTCACCGTCAGCGTGATCGTGTTCGTGCTCTCGTTGGTCGACACGCTCGACACGCTCCAGCTCACATACGCGCTGTCGTTCGTGTTGATGGTGACGAGGTTCGTCCCGAACCCGCTCACCGTGCAGTTCGTCGGGCTCACCAGCCGCAGGAACACCGTCTCCGCGTTCTCCGCCACCAGGTCGTTGATGATCCGCAGCTCGAAGCTCTTGCTCACCTCGTTCACGGCGAAGCTCAGGATCCCGTTGGTCGCGAAGTAGTCGCTCGCCGCCGTCGCCGTCCCGTTCGTGCTGTAGAACCTCACGGTCGCCGCCGTGTTCGTCGCGCCCGTGCGCACCGCCGTGATCGTCATCGTGCCCACTCCCTCGGACACGTTCGTCGTCCCGTGCAGGAACGCCACGCTCGCCGCGTCGTCATCCGTGATCGTGATCGTGTTCGTCGCTACTGAAACAGTTGTGTTAGTGGGATTGATCAACCGGACCTGGAAGGTTTCCGAAGATTCCTGAAGAAGATCATTCGTCAACGTGAGGGAGAATCCATTGGAGACAACGCCCGCCGCAAAGGTCAGCAAGCCACTGGACGCCACGTAATCACCGATGGCGACCGCAGTGACGTTGGTGGTGATGTAGTTGACGGTAACCTCCGTGTTGGTAACTCCCGTGCGCAGAACAGAGAACGTGATGGTTTCGTTGGTTTCGCTGACGAGGTTGGTGGAGACATCGAACGCCAGAATGCTGATGTCATCGTCAGTGATGGTGACGGTATTGGTTCGAAGAGTGCCAAGCGTGGCATCCGACGGGTTGGAAAGTCGGATCTGAAACGTCTCGCTTGATTCCAATGTCACATCGTTGGCCAGCACGAGAGTGATCGTCTGGCTGGTCACCCCGTTGGTGAACGTCACCGTCCCGTTGGTCGCCGTGTAGTCACTGCCGGCCGTCGCCGTCACGTTCGTTGTCGTGAAATCGACGGTCGCCGTGTTGTCGGTGGTGCCCGTGCGCGACACGGTGACATCCACCGTGCTGTTGCTTTCGTTGATGCTGGTCGCCGCCGCACTAAAGGCGATGACAGCCTTGTCATTGGTCAGAATGGTCAGCGTGAAGTTGGTCAGCGTGCCAAGAGCGGTGTTGGTGGGCGTGCGCAACCGGACAAGGAACGCCTCCGAGTTTTCCGCGACGATGTCGTTCAGGACCGTGACAGTGAACGTCTTGCTCGTTTCACCGGCTGCAAAGGAGACGAGTCCATTCGTCGAAACGTAGTCAGATCCTGAGAGCGCCGTGCTGTTGGTGGTGAAGTAATTGACCGTGACTGCGGTGTTCGTCACACCGGTTCGCTGCAATTCCAGGCTGACGTTGTTGGTGTTTTCGTAAACCGAGAAACCAGCAGAGGCAAAAGTGACATAGCTGCTGTCGTTGTCCGAAATGTAAACTGTGAGATTGCTGGTGAACAGCGTGCCGACGGACGGACTGCTGAGGGTGATGGAAAGGGTTTCCACACTTTCCTTCGCGTCATCTTCCAGCAGGACAAGCGATACCGTCTTGTTTGTTTCGCCTGCGGCGAAGGTCAGGGTGCCGTTGGTGGCCATGTAGTCCAGGATGCCGGCCGTGCCGTCGCTCGTGGCATAATTGACGGTGACGCTGGAGTTGGTCGGACCGGAACGCCGGACATCGTATGCCACGGTATTGGTGCTCTCGGTGACGGCGTTCGTGGAAGCGGTGAAGGAGAACACCACGATGGGAGCCCGGAAGGCCGAGACGGTGGGAACCGTGTTGCTGATGCTGGCCGCGTTGTTCGCGGAGTTGGTCGCTCCCGCTGCGACGCCCGTCGCCACGCCCTGATAGTTGACGTTCGGATTCGAGAAATAGGGAATGCGCGTGCCCGGCGCGTACGCCATCACTGTGCGGTACGTCGCGCTGTCATTGCCGACAAAACGATAGCCGTAGGAGTAATCGTAGGCACCCTGGCTGGATGAATTCTGACGGTCATGGGTGCAACCCATGTTGTGACCGAGTTCGTGGGCGAAGGTGTGGTTGCCCGTGGCGTAGGTGCGGCGGATGACGCTAAACGCATAGCTGGAGAAGTTGGTCGAGACCGTCGTCATCAAGTAGCCCAACCCGGCATAGGTGGACTGCATGGTCTCCGTGAACAAGCACACCATGTCTGCCCCGTACTGATCGCGAATGCTGTGAACCGCATCCATTTGACCGTCGCTGGGGCTCTGCAACCGGGTCAGGTCCGTGGAAGCATTGCCGGACTCCGTGTAGGTCACCTCGCCACGATAGACGAGATTCAAGGTTACAGGGATCAAGCTGTTTACATAGGCATCGTTCGCCTCGGCAATCGCCAGATCGATCAGCGTGTTCATCGCAGAAACGCCGCCAGCGCCGGTCTTGGCCGCTGCGGTGTAAACCACCATGACATCCACGTTGGTGTTCGAGCTGGCGTCGGGTTCAACCGGCGGCTGTAACGCAAAAATATTTCCGGAGAACATGCTGGCGGCGTTGAACATCATCGGCGGCGGCGTGAGGAAATCTCCGGGCTCCGATCCGTTTGTGATGGGCGGGATGTTCTTCTTTTTCGAGAGCTTGATGGGGCGCGGCTTCTTCGGAGCCTTCTTGATTGTTTTACACCCGGGAAGCTGGCTCGGATCGATCTCGAGGATTTTGTGAAAGCCGTTCGTATCGTAACGAATCTGGAACAGACCGAGACCAGGAACGTTGATGCTCGCCGCGATTACTTCACCTTCCACGACCACGATGACCCGGCTTCCAGGCCACTCATCGATCACACCTGAGGCGGTGAAGTTTGTGTCGTTGCGGTAGAGAGTTCTCTCCAAGGCCGCCGTGAGCACCGTGTCGGTGAACAACGACAATTTCAGACGCGAGGAATCAAGCTGGAGATCCGCAGGAGCCGGCTGGTGCAAGGGTGAGTCCGACGCAGTGAGGAGGGGTGAGTTGATGCGGATATACCGGGCGCGGCTGGCACCTGTCTCCACGGTGGCGCCATCGCCGGCAGGAAGGTTCTCGCTGTTGAGCAGATCGGCCCTGCCCAACCCCTGTCCATGCGCAGACACGGCGATCCCAAGCCAGATCACGGCGCAGATCGTGCGGAGCATCGAGACGACGCGGCGCACAAAGGCGCAATCACCAAACGATTGAGGGCAGCGTGCTGGCACGCTGCCCGTGGGGCGGATGTTTGTCTGGCCGAGTTTCATAATCAGGCTGTGTTGTCGCTGGCAGGCGAGAAACTCACTCCTCGCACGTTCCAGATTGCTGAGCTTCCTTCCAGGTGCCGGACCCTGAAGTGACAGGGCCGGTCTCCGGGCGGGAGGCACAGCATCTCGCGCAGCTTTAATCGGAACAAAAGGGGATCACTTAACGAAATATCTTTGGCTCTTTGAATTTTGAAATGCCTTCGAAGCGAAGCGGTCGGCAGGCGATGACTGCTCTCGTCACGAGGCGGGCAATCCCGGGAATCACTACGCCCGCTTTCTGAAGGAGTTCTGCGGAGATAAATTTGCGGGGTGCCATCCATGACAACGGGAACGTTCAAGAGAAATGACTCATCAGGCAGCCGATTGGCGCGTTATCATTCTCATGAAATGGTCGGCCTGGTTGGGGAACCGCTGGGGATTACGCCGCCTTGCGCGGGCGGCGATGCGGATTCGGAAGAGATCGCCGAAGGCCTGGTGGAGCGCCGCTCATCAGAGTGAGGCCTCTTGCCAGTTCCCCAAAACGGCTTGGTGGTGATCCCCGGCTCAATCGGAAACCAACTGCCGGTCCAGGTGCGAAGCTCGAGAAACATGGTGCGCTAGGTCCACGCCTCAAACAGCCTGGCGGGACATTCTTATTATTGGAGCAACCGGAGCGCACTCTGAGGAACCTGATTGGCCTGGGCCAACATGGCGGTTCCGGATTGCACGAGGATGTTGTAGCGGGCGTACTGAGTGGATTCCTCGGCGACATCAACATCCTGAATTCGAGAGCTCGCAGCGCTCAGATTCTCTTTGCTGACGGTCAATTGCTCAGACGTGAAGTTCATGCGCGACTGATAGGCGCCAATGGTGGCCCGATCCGTCGCAAGCTGGGTGATGGCCGTCTTGACCGCAGTGAGCGCAGCGGAAGCGTTGACTGTCGTCGTGACATCCAGCGTGGCAAGTCCGGCGTACGATCCGGCAGCCAGATCAATTCCAGTCATGGAGAATGCCCCGCCTTCGGAATCAATGGTCACATTGAGCGCCGAAGTGGAGAACAGGCTGACCCCGTTGAAGTCCTTGGTCGCCGCGCTGGTAAAGTAATCATAAAGCTGCTGGAACTCAGCGTCATACAGCACGCGGTCGCCATCAGATTTTGTGACGTCCTGCGCCAGGATCGAGAGCTCACTCATGCGGTCGAGAGCCTTGGCGATCTTCTTCAGATAGCCGTCCTGTGTCTGTGTAAACGAGATCGCGTTGCCCACGTTGCTCTTGGCAGCGGTGAGACGGGCGATCTGCGCATCCAGGCGCATTGATACCGCCAGGCCGGCGGCATCATCGGCCGGGTTGACTATCTTGGAACCCGAACTGAGACGGGCCAGCGACTTGCTGAGCATGGCTTCGCTGCTCTGCAGATTGGTCGCCGCCGCGATCGCGTGGGTGTTGGTATTGATGACCATACTCTTGTTTTCTCTCTATGTTGGTGTTTGCCGATGGATAAGGGCAGCTCTGACTAGGGAGACCCTCCGGTGGTTTTGTTTTCTTGTCCTGGTTGCGCCACTGGTGCAGTGGCGACTTTTAGAGCGGGTAATCGGGACGGCGCCGGCCTTCCATTGGTCAGCGCTGCCTGATTGCTCTTTTGAATCTCGTCGTAAATCTCCTGCCGATGCACGGGCACGTCTGCTGGCGCCTCGATGCCCAGCTTCACGAAGTTCCCATCCGTCCGAATAATCTTCACCACGATGCGGCCATCGATGACGATGTTTTCATTAACCTTGCGGGAGAGGACGAGCATGGCGTTGGTATTTAAAGGTGAAACTAGGCGGCAACCGGAATCGGATTGATCGGATGCTGCAGGGCGAACTCGCCTACGTTCGTAGGGATGCATTGTTTGCCGACCAGCGTGGTCCGGTTGATGACGATTGGCCCCTTTAAGTTCACCGTGGCCTGCCCGTTTCGAACCGTGGCGATATTTAAGATCAGGGCGTCCGCAGGAGACTTGATATCAAGGAATTCGATGTCGGCCTCCGCAATGTTCGGCGCGTAATGGGGCACCACGGCGGCTGGAGCGATGACGACAAAACCCTGATTCTGGTTGTCGAGCATCTGCAGCCACAGGAAAGGTTCTTCCTCTGGAGTGGCCAGCAGGACGTATTTTTTGATCTGCTCGAAGCCTAAAAGACCCAGCGGCATCGAGATCATGTTCTCTTTATTCACCGGGCGACTTTGTGGTTCGTCGAGTTCGACTGTTTTCATGCAAGTTTCGATTTAGCAACGGCCATGCCAGCGCCAAAACAATTCCCGCAGGATGCCACGGAACAGCTATGAATAAAGGCTGTGATTGATTTTCCCCACTCACGACAAAAGTTTCAGATGATCGCCGGACGCCTGAGTATTGCCGATGGTGTAGGCAAGAATCTCCCCTAAGCGCTATGGACTTGGCCAAATGTTACCGTGCTGAACGTGAGACACGACTATCCCGGGTTGTTTTGGAGTCCGAGGGACTAAAACGGCACGTCCCTTGAATTCAGAATTCAAACCTACCCTCCACTCACCCTCGAATGGCCCGGAAGCGGAATCAATGAAAGTGAGAGCAGGAGTGGGAATCCGACTCCATCGATCAGGCCGGTCCCCGGCATGCCGAAATTCCAGAGATTTGCTCTGGTTCATCCAGGAAGGCTGCTGTATCTATCGTTGTCCCCGGCCTGTTGTTCGAAAACCACTCGGACCGCCGGAACTCGAACCCGGACGTTGCTGTAGATAAGGGGCAGGAACGAACGGCAGAATCAAAAGCCATCGCTTTGTCAAAAGACCGAAACAACGCTCACTTTTCGCCGGACGGCACCGGATCACCATCCGCTGCTCCGCGCTTGTTAAATGGGAACTCCCCCATTATCCCACGGCTCAATACCCGCATACCGCTGTTTGAGACCGTCCTGCTCCTAGTAGCTGCAGCTCTGGGATGGGCCACCTTCCACACCTACACCGCGCTGAACGAGATCAACCGTCGCGTGGCGCCGCAACCGCAATTCCAGCAGGCCGAAGAGACCCGGACCACCGAACCGGTGGAGATCCGCGAGCCGCAAAAACAGCAGGACCCGTTGGAATTCCTCAATCTATCCGCGCTGCTCGACCTCAAGAATCGTTATACCGACCTGGCTGATCAACTCGAACCCGGTCTGGCTGAAATGCGGGACGCGCTGCAACGTTTCCTGCGCGAGAAAAACCGCGCTGAAATCCGGCGCTATCGGGAGAAAGGCCAGGCAATTGACCAATGGATGCGCAAGCAGCAGGAAAACTACGACCGCCGCAAGCAACAGGCGCTTCTCGAGTGGCTCACAACTCACCCACCCACAAACACCAACTTCATCACCGTCAACTACGAGGTCTTCCTCAACTCAGCCCAGCGAACCTTCTCTAACTATCTCGCCACCGTACCGCTCACCGAGGGTCAACGCCTGACACCGGACTTGGTGCAGATGAAACTCGCGCGCATGACAGAGCCCGAGCGGGAATTGATCACCACCGTCCGGAAAGCGCGGGACCAGGCCACCAACATCAGCTCCTTTGTCAAAACCCGGCAGGCACCAACTCCTGCACCGGCCCCTCCGGCTGTTCCAAGAGTCACGACCACCATCCGCCCCATCGGAGACGGCGGTGCCTCCATCATCACGCAGTTTACGTCCCTGCAAAACGAGGCGAGAGAGAGACTTCAACCACTCTTCTACATCCTCATCGCGACCCTGATTGTTCAGTGCATCATCACGATTGTTGCCTTCTACAACCGCATCGTCGTCGCTCCGTTGCGGCAGAAGCTGATTGAGAACAACACCGCCATCGAACATCAGCGCAAGCTCACCCATTTTGCGCGACTGGCGACCGGTCTCGCGCACGAGATTCGCAATCCGCTCACTGCGATCAGCGTCCGCCTCTTCACGTTGCAGAAAAGCATGGGCAAGGGCACCAGCGAGCACAGCGATGCCTCGCTGATTCGCAACGAGATTGATCGCCTCGAACAAATCCTGAAGAACTTCCTCAAGCTCGCCCGCCCCAACGAGCCCAAGTTCATGCCGGTCACGGCGGAGACGGCATTCCGCGAAGTGATCGATCTTCTCGCCCCGCAGCTTCAGCGGAGGGGCTTCGCGCTGAAGCTCGACTCGATGACACACACACCCTTCCTTGCGGATCCGCTCCAGCTCAAGCAAGTCCTGATCAATCTGATTCAGAACGCCGCGGACAGCATTGAAGAGGAAACAGGCTCCGTCACGCTGCGCGCCCGGCACGAACGCACGGGACGCGGCGTCAAGGCGGTGAAGAAGGTGACTCTCGAAGTGGAAGACTCCGGCAGCGGCATCGCCCCCGAAGTCCAGGAAAGACTGTTTGACCCGTTCTTCAGCACGAAGGAAAATGGAACAGGTCTGGGACTCGCCATCGCCGCGAAAATCATCGAGCAGCACAAAGGCACTCTGGACTTCGAGACCCGGCTGGGACACGGAACCGTCTTCCGCATCACCCTGCCGGCGTCAAGCCAGTAACCGGAAAGAAGTCATGGCACGAATACTCATCATCGAAGACGACAACTCCGTCGCCTCCGCCCTGCAGGACCTCCTGCGCGCGGAGGGATTTGAAGTGGAAATGCAGACAGATTCCGCCGCCGGACTCGCTGCGGCGCTGAGCGGCACTCACGACGTCGTCGTGACCGATCTGCAAATGCCTGGCGTCAGCGGGCTCCAGATCATTGAGCAGCTCCAGGCTGCCAAGCCGCACCTGCCTGTCATCCTCATCACCGCCTTTCACACCACCGAAGTGGCGATTCGCGCGATCAAGCTCGGTGCCTACGACTACCTCCTCAAGCCCATCGATCCGTCCGAGTTTCTGAGCATCCTCAAGCGCGCCCTCGAAAGCACGCGTCTCCTGGCCAAGCCTCTCGACATGGGCACGGGCGACGCCACCTCCGTCCGCGAAGCCATCATCGGCAAGAGCCGCATGATGCAGGAAGTTTACAAGGAGATCGGACGCGTCGCCGCGATGCCCGTCATCGTTCTCATCCGAGGCGACACCGGCACGGGCAAGGAACTCGTGGCCCGCGCCATCCACCAGCACAGCGATCGCGCCGCACGCCCCTTCATCACCGTGAACTGCGCGGCCATCCCGGAAAATCTGCTCGAAAGCGAACTCTTCGGCCATGAAGCCGGCTCCTTCACCGGAGCGAAGGGACGGCACATCGGCCGCTTCGAACAAGCCAATGGCGGAACCATCTTCCTCGACGAGATCGGTGACATCAGCCCCGCGACACAGGTAAAGCTTCTCCGCGTGCTCCAGGAAAAAACCATCCAGCGCGTCGGCGGCAAAGAGACGATCCCGATTGATGTCCGCATCCTCTCCGCGACCCATCGCAACCTCGAGGAAGCGATTGAATCGAAGGAGTTCCGGCTCGACCTCTTTCATCGCTTGAACGTCGCCGTCATCTATCTTCCACCGCTCTCGCAGCGGCGCGAGGACATCCCGGAACTGATCAATTACTTCCTCACCCGCTACAGCGCGGAGTTCAACCTTGAGAGGCCATCCATCGCCGCTGATGCCGCGAGTTACCTTCAGCAACAGCCCTGGCCGGGCAACGTGCGCGAGCTGGAAAACATCGTTCGCAAAGCTCTCATCGCCTCCCGTGGCTATCCCATCAGCGTGGAGCACGTCCGCAGCGCCTTCAGCAAACCCGCGCCGCCACGTCCTGCCGGCGATCAAAAGCTGGCCGACTACGTCACGGAGCTTCTCGCGCAAGCCCAGCTCGCCGAGAACGGCAACGCCTCGGAAGCCTTGATCGAAGCCGTCGAACGCGAGCTCTACGGCCAGGCCATCCGGCTCGCCAACGGCGACCAGACCAAAGCCGCCCGCTGGCTCGGCGTCTCGCGTCCGACCATGCGCGAGAAGCTCACCCGTTACGGTTTATTTCCCACGCGCGGCGACACCACACTGCTCACCAAGGCTGCTGTGCTCAAGCAGTCCGCCTGACCCGAGACAGCCATCGGCGAACCGTTCGATTAGGATCCAGTCAGCCGCCGGGTTGCCACGACCACGCCACGCCGTTATCCTCCGCACCTTGCAAGACACTCGCATCATCAAACTGCCGAACGCTGAAGTCCGCGTTCTCCCCGACGCCACGACGCTGGCTCGTGCCGCAGCAGACGCGTTTCTCCGCGCCGCACGCGAAGCCATCGATGCCACCGGTCGCTTCACCGTCGCGCTCTCCGGCGGTTCCACGCCGAAAGCGATCTT
>CAMCCU010000041.1 GCA_945872975.1 Pedosphaera parvula Ellin514 | reverse complement strand
GAACAACTGGCCGGCTGCCGCGCGCGGAGTGATGGCCTTGGCGGCCTGCGCCAGGGTATTGCCGGCGGCAGTTTGCAGGTAGAGCGTCTGGTTCACGATCTGCACCTGGTCGAAGATGACGGTGCGCGTGGGGTCGGGATTGATTCGATCCATGAACCGCGCCTCGAATTCATTGCAGCCGCCGAACATGCAGGCCATCCACCAGTCTTTTGAAATCAGCGGGCAGTCGCGCAGTTCCCGGCATTGAAGCGGATTGATCCCCGGCGTAATCGGGCACGGGTCGAGATTGTCCGGCGTGCCGTCGTTATCGTCGTCGAGGTCTTCGCAGTCCAGCAAACTGTCGCCGTCGTGATTGCCGCCCTCGCTGGCGAAGACATCGCCGCTGCGCGGATTGCAAGTGATGGAGTAGAAGCTGCCCACGCGGGTGACCGCGCTGTTCGGGTGCTGATCGACGTTGTTCTTGCAGCCGTCGCCGTCGATGTCGTCATCGCAGACGTCGCCCTTGTTGTCGCCGTCCTGATCTTCCTGGCCGGGGTTTGGCGTGGCGGGACAATTGTCGCACGCGTCGCCGCGTCCATCCTTGTCGCTGTCGGCCTGGTTGAAGTTTGCCTTGTTGCGGCAGTTGTCGAGCAAGTCGGGCCAGAAGTCGCGGTCGATGTCGCTCGGGCGATCCTCGGTGCCATTGCAATCCGCGTCGCCCCAGCCGACTTCCACCGCCGCCCAGGCATTGCGGACAGTGCAGACGTCATCGTTGTTGAAGCCGAGCGTGCCGTTCTTCGCCCACGCGATGGCGGTGGCCACTTCAAACGCACGCGCCGCCTCGAAGCCGGCCGAGTCGGAGAGATTCCGCAGCGCCTCCCATTTCAGCATCCGCACCTTGTCCTGGTTCATCGACAGCACGCGCACGCCGTTCGTCATGCCGCCGGCGATCATGAAGTAGCCCGCGCGATTGGCGATGCCGCTGTAGCTGTGGACGCCGCCGTTGTCGTTCTCCTCGGAGAGCTTCACGTATTTGGAAAGCCGGTCCATCCCGAGGTTCTGAAAGTCGCGCACGGATCCGCCCATTCCGAAGCGGTTCTCGCCCAGCAGCCAGTTGCTGTCGCCCGCCTCGCGGTCCGCGATGATGGCCATCATGTCCGCGTAGCTTTCGTTGAGCGCGCCGGACTGGTGCTTGTAAATCAGCTCGCTTGTCTCGTTGATGATGCCGTGGGTGAACTCATGCACGATCACCTCAAAATCCACCCAGCCGTCGCGGATCTCCATCTGTTCGCAGAAGGTGCTCCAGGCGGCGTTCGCCACGTCCGAGCGGATGAAGATTTCGAGCTGGGCAAAATCGTTGTCGTATGAGTGCCAGTTGAACTGGCGGTGGAAGAACGAGTAGCAGCTCTGTGCGTGGAGGAACGCGAGCACGGCCTGATTGTTGTTCGCGTAGTCGGGGTACATCCCGTTCTCGTTCGCGACGTCCTCGTCGTTGCTCAGGTTGTAACACCAGTCGTCCGCCGCATTGGCTTCATCCTCGGCGTCCTGTATGTCGAGGTCGAACCCGTGCAGTTCCCCGCCGTGCTCATGCGACATGGGAAGCCGCGAGACCACCGCGCCGGTGTGGGCGTCGATGAAGAGCTCGTCATGCGCGCCCTGCAGAATGACGCGCCAGACCAGATGCGGGCTGGACGAACCTTGGGCCAGCACGGACTCGTCATAGACCTGGAGGTGAGTCGCACTGTGGACGTTTGCTCCAGGCAAAGTCAGAACCTGACGAGCTGCGTCTTCGGCTTGTGCGGGAGTCAGCGTGGGAACGGGATTGAAGTTCACGGCATCCAGCGGCGCAGGCGGCAGCAGCGATCCAGTGAAGGCCAGCACTTCCTCGCCCACGAGGCTGATCACCACGGAACCGCCGAAGACAGGCACGCCCCGGTAGTTCTGCCGGAAGGCCACGTGCTCCAACGATCCGGTGGACGCACGGAGCACCGACAAGTCGCTGTCCGGGTTGGTCTGGAGCATCAAGTTTTTGTAAGCGCGCAGGAAATGCCGCGAGCGTTCGACGGCGTCTGCGCCCGGCACCGGGATGCTGACGTTCATGGCGACCGGGAAGCCGTTGCGGAACGCCACATAAGGCGGCTGGGCGCAGGCTGCTTCCAGCGCGCGGAGCGACGCGAGCTGCGGGTCGGTCTCCAGCGGATTGGGGATGTAAGTTAGGGCGGACGCGAGCGTTGAACTCCCGCGCGCATCTTCCGCCGTCAACGCGCGTGCGCCGAACAGTTCACCCGGCGGCAGCGGCGGCACTTCACCGGTGAGACTTAGGCCGTCAGCGGCCACCACGATGTTGCGCAACAGGTTCGCCAGCTCATCGGCGGCGGGAAAGCCGACGCGAATCTTCGTGTCATTCCGCAACTGGGTGCCGCGCACGAGCACGCGCGCTCCGCCTTGGGCGTAAACTTCATTGGGCTCCACGGAGACGATGGTAGCCTTCTCGATGACGCTGACCGAGTCCACCAGCTCCGCGACGATTGCACCGCAGCGCCGGAGTTGCAGCGTGTGGCTTCCTTCTGTCAAGGCAGGTGCCTGGCCTTGAATTTCGTTCTCGCTCACCAGCACGGGATAGAGCAGCGGCACGCCGTCGATCAGCACTTCGTCATCAAGCGTGAAGCCGGTGCCGGTGATGGTCACCTGCGCGCCGCCGCTGAGGCCGAGCAGTTGCGGGGAAACACTCGTCAACGTGGGCGCTGCAAACTCGGGACCGCCGCTCACGCTGACGGTGAAGCTGCATTCGGACAAGTTGCCCGCCGCATCCAGGGCCGTGCAGAGCACGACCGTGTCGCCGCGCGGGAAGACGCTTCCGGAGGCCGGCGTGCAAAGAATCGTGGGCGTCGCATCGCAGCCGTCGACGGCGGTGACGGTGAAATCAACATTGGCTCCACAAGGACGGCTGGCTTCGACGACGAGGTCGGACGGACATTGGATGACGGGCGGCAACGCGTCCGGCACCAGCGGCGTCTGCACGGAGCTGACGTGACCTTGGTCGTCGGTCGCGGTGATGGTCAGCGTGTTCAGGCCCGGTTCGAGCGCGAGATTCAGATTGAACGGAGGGTTGATGCCGCAGTCTTCGCACACCGTGACCGGTGCCGCACCGTTCAGCTCATAGGTGATCAGGCTCACGACGTTGGTGCAGCTCCGCACCGACCCGCTGACGGTGATCGGTCCCGCCTGCGCGCACGGCAGCGAGTCGAGTTCCACGCGGAGACATTCTTCAATCGAGATGCGCTGGCCGCAGCCGACGACCAGATCGATGGGGCTACCGCTGACGGTGGCGCTGCTGGAATCGGCGGGCGTGACGTAGGGCGTGAGACGGTAGGTGCCCTGCGGCAATTGCATGACGACCTGGCCGCTGGTGGAGGCGCTCGCCGACGAGTAGGGCGTGCCGAACACCGGGTCCACGTACACCGAGTAGCTCGCGGGTTTCCCTTGGAAGTCGAGGTTTGTGAAGCCGCCGGAGCTGAACCGGATGTTCGGGTTGTAGAACGGCTCGGTGGAACGGAAGGCGATGCGGACTTCGCTCAGGCAATAGGCCGCGTCGCTGGTGGCGGTCTCATTCGGAATGATCTCCGTGTTCACCGGCGCGGTGTCCGTGATCGAGAAGCCGAAGTAGAAATAATCTTCTTCGGGCACCTCGCCGCTGTAGCCGAGGACGGACAGGATGTTCCGGTTCCAAAGACTGCGTTCGCCGTTGAGTCCGCCCAGCGGCATTTCGTAGCTGCCTTCGTAGGCGCTGTTCGCGGGATTGAAGCTGCCTTTGAACCCTGTGTAGCCGTAGCCGTAACTCGCGGTGTAGCTCGCGCCGACTGCCGCTTCATCCACGCCTGCCGCTCCGATGCTCGAATAATATATCCCGTAGATGCCGAGCGCGTCGGGAATGCCGTCGGCATCCGCGTCGTAGTCCGAGGCGAAGCTGATCCCGCGCAGCAGCGACGGATGGCCCGCCGTTTCCGCCGGGCCTTTCAGCAGCACCTGGCCGCGCAGATAGCCGGGGTCGATGACGAAGAGGTTTCCGAGATCGATGTTGTCGCCCGGCGCGACCATGAGCGCCGGATTCGCGCCCGCACCCAACGCCGGCGTGCGGAAATAGCTGAGCGCCTCATGACTGCGGACATACATTTCCGCCGTGACCAGATAACCCAGGGAAACAGGATCGAGCGTGGAGGGAACGAGGTTCGACAGCGTGAACGTTCCGCTGGCCGGCTGGGTGAAGTTCACGCCCGGCACCGTGCCGTAGCGCTTGTTTCCAAACGGCCCGTAGAGCGCGGTCACGCCCGTGTAGTCCGTGTAATCACCCGCGTCATAGCCGTCCACCGTCGCCTCGAATTCGCGCAGCATGTCCACCGTGCCGGTGACTTCGCCCAGCACGCCCGCGCCCGGCACCACGATCTCGACGGCGGCAAACCCGTCGCACGGCACGCTGACGTTGGTGGTCGTCGTGTAGAGAATGCGGTCCGTGAACGTGCTGGTGCCGCGATTCACGGTGACGAGCAGTTGAATCTCCGCGCCGCCGAGCACGAAAACATTCTGCTCGGTGACACCGCCCGCGATGGTGTGGACGCGCGCCACTTCGCTGGCCGAACTGATTTCATTGGCCACCAGGCTCCCACCATCCACGGCCAGCGGCGAACCATCGGAGTCCACGAAGCGCACCGTCAGCACGCCGAGACATTCGGTGAAATCCACCACCGGTCCGGGCAGAAAGGCCACGACGGGATCGGAGGTGGCGTTGCGAAAGTAGTAGCTCTCGTTCTCGCCCAGCATCGAGACGCGCGGCGAGACCACGTAGGCGATGCCGAAGGCGTCGGAGTCCACGGCGAGCTGGTAAGTTGTCTCGGTGCGCGAATCCGCCGCGAGAAAGTAGTCGCTGCTGGCGGTGCGATTGGCTGGAGGCAGGCTGGACGCATACAGGTAGAGGTTGCTCATGCCTTCGTTGGCGGGCGGGTTGAGCAGATCGAGGATGACGGGGTTCGTGTTACTGAAGCGCACGGTGCCCGAAATGGTGTTGGGAACCAGTTCGACCTGGGCTGAAGCGGTGGACACGAATGCGCCGCCCGCCAACGCCAGCAGGCCGGCCAGAAGTCCGATGAAGCGATAGGTTTTCATAAGATAAGAATTCATTTCACCCCTTACTTGTAAGAAGCCGGCGAAAGGTTACACGGAGTTTTCAGCAGGCTCATGGCCGAGAAACCTTCAGAAGGTAGGGGCAGCCGCGCTGCGGTTGGCCCCGCCCGCGTATCAGCGGGCGGAAGTCATGAGCGCAGACGCGTAAGAACCTTTTCACCACGCGCCGCTGATGCGCGGCGTGGGTCAGGCGCAGCGCGCCTGACTACACTTGGTTTCGGAAACCCATTCGAGAATCGCGGCCAAAGCAAATGGGCCGGTGGCGACTGCTTCACCACCGGCCCGGTCTTGTTGTCGAGTGCGGACGTTCTACTGAACCTCAGCGGCGCACGGGTGCGCCCGAAGGCGTGCGCGCCGCGTTGTTGAGCAAGGTGCCTGGGTGGCCGTGACCGCTGCTGTCACCGGTTGTCGGGCCGTCGGCATCTTCCTCATCGAACCGCCAGAGGCCGAGCAGAGCGGGCTCGTCTCCGGCGGGGCTGAAGTTCAACAGGTCGAGAAGCTCTACGCTGCTGAAGGTGCGGTTCCAGATGGAAACGTCATCGAGCTGGCCGGAAAGTGCGGTCGGATAGTTATGGTAGCGACCGAACTGCAACGGCTGCGTCGTGGTGGTCGCGCCTGGCGTGCCGGTCCAGTCGCGTGAGGCTGCGAGCGTTCCGTCCACGTAGAGGCGACCGCTCGTGTCATCCACCATCAGCGTGATGAGGTGCCATTGACCATCGGCCACGAAGCCGCCATCCAGACCGAGCCCGCCATCCCAGACGTAGTTCGCGCCATCGGCGAAGTACCAGCCGCGCACGTGGCCTTCGTAGAGGAACAATCCGAATCCGTTCAAGCTGCCATCCGCATACTTGGTCACGAGCCCGCGCACGAGCGGGTCCGTATCGCTAGAGTTCAGCCAGAACGAAATGGTCAGCGGGAAGACGTTGAGCGCGTCGTCATGTGGCACTTGCACGTGAGAGGTGACGCCATCGCCCTGCAGCGCGTTGCCCGCCTGGAGTTTGACACCACTCGGCGCGCTCGATGCGCGATAGAAGCGATGCGGATACAGCCCGGCTTCGGCGTCGCTGAAGAGGATGATCGGAATGGAGCCAGCGGTCGTTGTCATCAGATCAGTCCAGATTTCCAAATCGGTCGAGGCCTGGATGATCACCTGATCTCCCGCCCGTCCGGGCCAGAGGATTGAGCCGTTGGCGGTGCCTTCACTGACCGCGACGCCAGTGGTGATGGTGGGCAGCGGCGAGGTCGCCGTGGCGTTGCCGGCGACGATTGTTTCAGCGGGCAAGCTGTCGAGCGCGCCATCGCTGACGACGAGTTGGAAGCGTAACGCCAGCGCTGTGTCGCCAGTCGGCAGCGTGAAGCTCGGCGTGGCGGTGTTCGCATCGGTGAGCGTCACGGCGGGGCCGTCGAGCTGCGTCCAGGAAAAGATGAGCGCGTCGCCATCCGGATCAAAGCTGCCTGCGCCGCTGAGGAAGACTTTCGTGCCGAGGTCAGCGACGATGCTGGCTGGTGTCGCGGCGACGGGTGGCTGGTTCACCGGCGCCGGCAATGCGCCCGAGAAGACGTCGGCCCAGGTGGAGGGATTGTTCGGCTCCGTGGTCGGAGGCCAGTAAGCAACGGTGGGGAAGCAGATCTCGGTGAACAAGATATCAATGCAATCAGCGCCACTGAGTTCGAGGCTCAAACGTGAGGGATGCTCCCAGCCGCCAATGAGGTTTTCCGCGATCCGGAACTCGGCGCTCCAGCCGCCATCGCCGCGCGAGACTACAGCCTTGAATCCGCTCTCGGCCACAGTAGGCGCGGCGAGTGAAGCGCCGTCGCCTGCCAGTTGCCAGGCGGTGCCGTTTTCGTTCACGAAGAACGCGCGGTCGCCAGGTTGAGGGGTCGCTTCTCCGCTGGCGTCGGCATCGAAACGCAGGCCGACCGCACCATAAACATCATTACGACCGTAGGGCATTCCGCTGAAGCTGGCGTAGAGATAACCACCGCTGCGCGTGAAGCGAGCGACCGCTTTGCCGCCGAAGAAGACCGGCGGCGCGCTGGCATAAGCGGCGTCTGCCGCATCGCCGTCGAGCGTGGGCGCGGCGGCATCAAGGATCGCGATTGGAAGAATCTGGAACGTCACGGTACGGAGCGTGGAGTTGCCATCCGTGTCCGTCGAACTCACGGCGGCGGTGTAGAAACCTGGCGAGAGATTGCGCGTGTTGAAGCTGCCTTCCGTCGTGGTCAGCGGTGTTGGTCCGGTGATGGTCCAGAAGGAACTTTCGTTCGGCAGCGAGCCGTTCTCTGGATCAACTGCCATGACTGTGACCGGGATGTTCGCGCCGAAGGGTATGCGCTGGCCGTCCGTCAAGCCGCCGACGAGCACTTCGGGCGCGCGGCGTTCCATGCCGAACGGCTCGCTGATGGCAATGGTGCTGTGAAATCCATCGGTGGTGATCACCCGCACGCGACAGGCATCTCCGCCGGGCAGCCGCCGGGCATCTGCGACAAAGGCGGCGGTGGTTGTGTTGATGCGGAGGTTGCGCCAGCTCACGCCGTCGTCGTTGCTGAATTGAACGGTGTGATAAAGAACGTCGCCATCGGCGTCCGCAGCGTTGACGACCACCTGGAGCGTCGGGCCGTTCGGATCGTAGGTCACACCGAGTTGGGCGATGGCGGGTTCCGTGGCGCTGGCCCGGCACTCGGCGAGCACGGCGGCACCTTTGGTGATTTGAATCCGCACCGCGCCGGCCTGCTTCACGAGGAACTGGTTGATCGTGGAACTGGTGTTGTCGCCGTCTTCCGTTTCGCGGACGACGAGCGAGACTTCCTCCAATACGGTGCCAGCGTCGTCGAGTTGGCGCACCTTGTAGTCGTGTTGCTGTTGTGCGGCGGCGGTGAGCGAGGATTGGACTTTTTCAGGAGTGATCGTGCCATCGGGCAGCGAGTAGCAGGGCTTGAGGCGGACAGTGCGGGTGGTCAATTTCAAGACGCCGCGCAGCAGCAGATACGGACCGGCGGGCGGTGCGGCGGCGGCGGCGAACGCGGGACCGGTGGGGGCGAGCGCATTGAGCATGGCGTTGTAAGTCCACGTCGAGGGCCAGCGCACGGGTGCGTAGCTCAGCAGGTCGCCGGCCTGGCTTGGCAACACCGGGGCATAGCCAACCATGTCGAAGCCGATGGGTGTGCCGCTCAGTGCGACGTTGGTCGGGCCGAAGGTGCAACTGTTGAACGGGTAGCCTCCGTCGGGACGCGCCGGGGCATTGCCGCCGCAACTCGTGTTGTCGCGCAGTTGGTTGACATGCTGGCGCCCGAGGTTGTGAGCGAATTCATGCGCCAGCGTGCGGCCACCCCAGGTGGTGTTGAAGGTCGTGTTGTTGTCCGTCACGCTCATCACGGCGAGCAGATGGTTGCCCGGTGTGTAGGCGAGGCCGCCCCATTTGGCCGCCGCGTTCGGATGAATGCCGCCGATGAAATGACCGCGCGAACTGCCCGGTGGCGCATGATCGAAATTGTCATAACAGGCGAGCTCTTCGAGGGCTTCGTCCCAATCCTCGTCCTGGGAGAAGTCGAACGGATCATGGCAGAACAGGCCGCAGTCGCCGACGGCTTCGACGTCGCTCACCTGCTCGGTGGTGAAGCGGACGTCAATGGACGGCACCGGCAGCAGCGAGGTGGCGCGTGCGATGATTTTGTTGAACTCCACAGGATTTCCCCAAGGCCAGTAGTTCGGCGCGTCTGTAGTTTTGAGAGCGGCGAAGACGAAGGCCGGCCGGTCCACGCGGACAACCTGGAGGTTGGCACCGGCGTAGTTGTTGGCGTAGGGACTGCCGCCGCTTTCGTAAATGCCGCCGCCGGGGTTGACGTTGAACTCAAGCGAGAGATTGCCGCTGCGCACCCATTCGGAGGGGAGTTCAAAGAGGTAATTGTTGGCCGTGGTGGATCGGTGTGGCGCGAGGCTGGCGCTCTTGAGGAGGGCGGGCGAATTATCCGCGCGCAGAGGCGATCCGGGGAGCTCCACGTTGTTGCGCCAGCCGCGCAGTTGCCCAGCGGGAAGCCAGCCGGCAACGCCCGTGGTGTTCGTCACCTCGATGGCGTAGGCGCGGACGACGGTGCGCTTGCCTTCGACGAGGCGGATGGAATTGTCCATGTCCTGGATGACCTGCACGGCTTCGAGCCCGACCGCACCGAAGTTCAAAAGGAGCGGCGGTGCGGCGTTCGTGATGCGCCAGATGGCGTTGGCGCGGGAGAAGTAGAGCCAGTGACCGTCGCTGCGCAGATTGTGACCGCCGCCGAGTTCGATGCCCTGGTAGTCCGGATCGATCCCGCCAAAATCGAAGGACAAAGAGTTGGCCTTGCTCCGGGCGGAGCGGATGACTTCCTGGCCGTAGCTGCAAATGCCGAAGGGGCCACTTGGCTCGCTGACAGGACGGGTGTTGATGAAGATGTAGCTGTTGTCCAGCGCCACATCGGTGACCTGGATGCGGCCGTAGTTCTCGCCGGCGCGCGGCCAGATCTGGGTCTGAGTGCCGTCGCTGGGGCTGATGGTGTTGAGGTGTCCGGCGGCGGAACAACTGAAGGAGCCGATGACCGGGCCGTCGTTGACGGCGGCGTAGAGGTGATCCTTTGTCTCGATGCCGAACTGGCCGAGCCGCCGCGTCTCGCGGCGAATATCGAAGTCGGCGACGTTGTAGGCGAGCACGAACGGGTTGCGGCTGACGCCGAAGAGGGAGTAGAGGTCGAAGCGCAGGAGCACGCCGGTATCCCCGAGCGCGATGCCGACGGGCACCTGGACATTTCCGAAGAGGCCGGCCCGTGTCACGGTCATGGTCTTCATCTTCTTCACGCGACCGATTTGGAGGGTGGGGAGGGTGCGGCCGTTGGCGACCTGAGTGAACCCCGTGAGAACATTCGTGACGGGCAGAGTGAGGGAATAGATTTGAAAGTATCCCTCGTTGCCGTTCGCTCCCGAGACGGGGGAATTGAAGCTGGCGGCGTAGAAAAGTTCGCCTTCGTGAATCATCATCGCGCCCGGTGAACTGGCGTAGGTGTAGTTCCCAATGTGCGTGGCCGGCGGCACCGCAGCGTACGGCGAGAGATGAGCCGGGAGTCGCCAGAGACCCTCGCCATCCGAGTAATACAGGAAGGCGTCGTCACGGGCCACGCCACCGGCAATGGGCGATCCGCACCCTTCCCAATAAGTGCGAGTGGCACCAATCAACGCTGGATGATACGCGCCGGGGTCGTTGAATTTCGGTCCGCGAAAGCCGAGCGTGCCCAGCGCGTGGGCGTTCCCGAACTCGCCCGGCCCGCAGCCGCTCACGCTGCCCTGGCCGCCCCAGTAGAAGAGGCCGTTGTCGAAGAAGTCGAAGTCGGTGACGTAGGGTTGCGACAGCACGCGCGTGGCGGCGGTGGCGTCGCTGTGGGACGTCAGCGCGAACACACAGGAAAGAATCGCGAGCAGGATGGAATAATAGTTTTTCATAAGCTTTCACCCTCTACTTGTAAGGACGGGGCGGAAGGTTACAGGAAAAGTTTATGCGAAACCTTTCCCGGCTTTCCCCGTAATTCCCCAGTGCATGAATCCTATTTTTGTTGTGCGGGAGAGTGGAAAAGCGTTGTTACTCAGCCTCGGTCGCCGGGTTAGCCGGTTGCTCCAGTGCGGGTTGTTCGTCTTGTTGGGCGCGACAGTCTTCGCGCAAGAGCCTTGGGTCAGCCAGACCGGCCTGACGCCAGCACAGATGGGGGAACGGATTTCGCTTTGGCGCCCCGCACCCTACGAACTAAGCCCGGTCTGCGTCTCGGGCTACGAAGAGGCCGGAGCGGTTCGCTACGCCGCCTTGTGGGCCAGGCGGGATGACAATGACGCGAGTCTCGTCCTGCTGGGGCAAACGGAGTCTGAGTTGAATTCCGCCAATGCTACCCGGCAGGCGCTGGGTTACCGGTTGATCTGGCTGAATGGTTTTCAATCGGGCGGCGTGGATTACTACAACGTGATCTATCGCCGCACTTACGGTCCGGCGCAGGTGCTGCGGCTGGGCGATTCCTTGAGCGAGCACCAGGCGGCGGATGCGGCGCTGTCCGGGTATTACCTCGAGAACCTGTGCGCGTTTCGCGCCGGGCTTTCGACGCGCTACGGCGCGTGGTGGAACCGGGGCACCTTCGCGCCTGTGACAGACATCTCGTATGGCCTCACCGAGGCCGAGTATCAAACCGAGTTCAATCTGCGCGCGGGCACCTGGCGTTTGCACAATGTCTGCGGCTACCACACGGCCATCAACGACGCGAATCGTTACACCGTGATCTGGCGCAAACCCGTGCGGACAGGCGGTTGGTCCGCCCACCACGGGCTGGAGAAGCTCAATTACTTCGCAGCGCAGGGCAACCAGACGATGGTCGGGCGGCGTCCCGTCTTCCAACAGGCGTGGGACAGCGGCACGGAGGTTCGCTTCAACGGCATCTGGGTGGACGATGGCGGGCTGGCCGGCTCCTGGGTGGACCAATTGGACCGCAACGTGAATGAGCACATGCGCACGAATGGTATTCCCGGACTCACGCTGGCTGTTTCGAGGCACGGGCGACTGGTGCTGGCCAAAGGCTACGGGCTGGCCGATCAGGAGGCGGGCGAATGGGCGGGGCCAGATCATCGCTTCCGCGTGGCCAGCGTGTCCAAGCCGGTGTGCGCCGTGTCCGTGCTGCATACGCTGGAGAACTTCCCCGGTCGTTCCCTGAACAGCCGGCTGTTCGGCGCGGTCGGTATCTTCGGCAACGACTACGGCACGCCGCCGTATTCGACGCGTGAGCAGGGCATCGCGCTGCGCAATGTCTTGAACCACACCGCCGGCTGGTACAACGACGGCAAGCTGTGGTGGCACGACGAACCCGCGTGGGGTTCCGAGCACAAGCCCGTGATCGATTACCAATTGGATTTCATCTCGCAAAACGCTCCCGGCACCGCCGGACGTTACTCCAACCTGGGTTTCGTCATCGCCGCGCGCGTGGTGGAGAAAATGACGGGCCGCACCTTCGAGGATTACACGAAGAATGAGGTCCTGGCCGCCTGCGGCATCAGCGGTGTGACGCGCATGGCGATCGGCGAACACACCCGCGCCCAGCAGCAATTCATGGAGGCGGCCTACTATACGAGTCTCAGTTTCACGAACGATCCTTACCTCATCGATCCCCGGCGCATGGACGGCAGCACCGCGTGGATTGCGCGTCCGACCGACCTGTTGCTGCTCGCGCGCCGCATCGACGGCAACGGGACGCACACGGACATCTTGAGCGCGGACAGCATCCAGGACATGAAGACGCCCGGCTCGCCCAGCACCTCTTCGGGCTACAATCATGAAACGTACGGACTTGGCTGGGGCACGGATAACATCAACAACCCAAGCTACTGGGGGCACAATGGCGGGATGGCTGGAACGGTTGCGGACTTCATTGTTCGGGTCGATGGCACCTCCTTCGCGTGGATGGCCAACGCACCGACCAATTCTCTCACTTCCACGATCAATGCCTGGGCGGCCCGCGTCACCGCCGCCAATGCGTGGCCGGACATCGATCTCTTCTACTCCGCGCATCCCCTGTACGACGCCTGGGCTGTCTCGAACTTCTCCAGCCTGGATCGTGGGCAGCCTGGTTTGAGAAATTTCGTCCACGGCCCGGACGCTGATCCGGATGGCGATCAGGTTCCCAACGCCGGTGAAGCGTATCTCGGTCTAGATCCGCTGGTCGCAAACTCATCGCCTCTCAAGACCACAAAGGTCGGAAGCAACCTGCGCGTGCGCTGGCAGCGTTCCACGACGGAACGCGGTGTGAAGGCCTCCATTCAGACCAGCAGCGATTTGGTCAATTGGTTTGCCCCCATTGGCATTTCCATTGTGGACCGTCCGGACCTCATCACCACCGTGGGGAAGATGTATCAGGAAGTGAACATCCCGATCACCGGCAACCGGCGATTCGCCCGCATCATCTATCGGACGCACTGATCGCCGCAGGACGAGACTAGCTCAACACACTCATCAGATGCCGCAGCTCGCCGTCCACCTCCAGGGGATCGGCGACGGTGTCCGCGACGGAGGCGCGGAGCAATTCGCGGTAACGCTGGCGCAGTCGATGCACGGCAACCTTCACTGCACCTTCGGTCATCGCGAGCGGAGCGCCGATCTTGGCATAAGTTGAAGGGGTCCGATCGCCCTGCAAACAAGGGGCGATCTCCTCGAAGAGTGTTTGCTTCCCAGCAATGGCGTACTCAGCTTCAAGCAGGCTCATGGCTTGATCCATTACGGCCACCGCCCATGCCTGTTCGTAGAGCGATTGTGGATTGCTCTCATCGACCGGCTCCACCGCGTAGCGCTCCTCGGCGTCCTGCGCGTCGAAGGAAATGGTCTGGCTCGCGCCACGTTTCTCCGCGCTTTGACGGCGCCATTCGTTCGCCATGAAGTTTTTCAACGAGCCGAGCAGAAACGAACGGAACCGTCCCGAGTCAGGATTCGCCCTGGTGAGAAGCTGCTTTTCCAGCAAGTAGGCGAAGAACGATTGGGTGAGATCCTGCGCGTCGTGCGGTGCATGGCCCAGGCGCCGGATATAAGCGTAAAGCGGATACCAGTAGGCGCGGCAAAGCGCGTCGAGCGCCCGGGCGTGCTCATCGCCACGCGCGTCGCCAGCCTTCATCACCACGCTCCAGTGCGTGGTGGCGAACACAGCGGCGGGTCCGCCGCGTGCCCCGCTATCAAAAGGATTGCCGGCCATTCAAGCCGGACAGTCGCATTTTGACGAACCGACGGCAAGATTGGTCACTGTCACAGATCGGCAATACTGAGGAGCATCTGGGCTATGGCCGGCGCAGGCGGAAGAAGGCGTTGTCCAGTTGGTCAGGATTCGGCACCAGCACTTCGTGGAAGCCGGCGTTCACGGGATACGGGCCGGCAATCGGCAGCCATACCGCATCCGGGCCAAGGACGACGGAGGCTTCGAGGATGAAATCTCGCACGCGGGCATCCCAGAAGACAATCGCCATGCCGGGTTCACGACGGATGAAGAGTTTCGGCGGAGGGATGCCGACGCGGATGCTGCCCGCGCAAAAAATCTGTAAAATCGAGCCGCCGGCTGCGATTGTTCTCTTGTAACGATGAACACCAAGTCCATCGAAAATCCGGACGAGCTTCTGCCCACACGGCATTCGCTGATCGAGCGCCTGCGCGACCTCGATGATCAGGCGAGCTGGCGTGAATTCTTTGACACTTACTGGAAGCTCATCTACGGCGCGGCCATTCGGGCCGGCCTCAGTGATCAGGAGGCGGAAGATGTGGTTCAGGAAACGGTCATTGGTGTGGCGCGCAAGATGCCGGACTTCGTTTACGAGCCGGCGGTGTGCTCCTTCAAAGGCTGGCTCATGCAAGTGATCTGCTGACGAATTGCCGATCGCTTCCGCCGCCGCCAGCCACAGAATGATCCCTCGGCATCCCCTGGCCTGGACACGGCCACCGGGCCGGCGCTGAACCTGGCCGATCCGGCCGCGGCTACCCAGGTTCGCGATGTCTGGTGGAGAACCAGGTTGGCCGGATCTGAAGTTTTTGAAAGAATCCGGGAAGCTCGTCCGATTCTCAGATGTGATGTCATCGCCACGTGAACCGATCGCCGGCCGCGAAGAGCTGCTGCCCACCCGGCGCAGCCTGCTGGATCGTCTTCGTGACTGGGAGGATCAGGCGAGCTGGCGCGAGTTCTTCAACACCTACTGGAAGTTCATCTACAGCGTCGCCATCCGCTCCGGCCTGTCCGACCAGGAGGCCGAGGATGTCGTCCAGGAAACCGTCCTCTCCGTCGCCAAGAAGATGCCGGAGTTCGTCTATGACCCGGCAAGGTGTTCCTTCAAGGGCTGGCTCATGCACGTCACCCGGCTGCGCATCGTGGATCAGTTGCGCCGTCGCCAGCCGGCCTTCCAGCAGGCGCCCTCCGGTGATGCCGATTCGCGCCGCACTGCCACCGTGGAACGCATCCCGGATGCCGCGGGGAGTGCGCAGCAGGATGCCGCTTGGGATGACGAATGGGAGCGCAACCTCGTGGATGCCGCGATGGAGCGGGTCAAGCTCCGCGTCAAACCGGAGCACTACCAGATTTTTTATCTCAGCGCGGTGAAGGGGCTGAAGACCGGCGAAGTCGCACGGATGCTTCAAGTGAACATCGGGCAGGTCTATCTCATCCGCCATCGCCTGGCCAAGGACGTGAAGCGTGAGGTGGAACGTTTGAAGGAGAAGCCCCTGTGAGCTGGAGGCTTTTTCAAAAACTGTGCACCGAGGTCACGAGGCTCAAACATCAAAAGGATCAGAGCCTCCTCACGTCGGCTGCTACTTTTCTCCGCAGGCTGGGAGAACGCGTCATCAGCCCCGCGCCGCGCTTCGCCAAGTACCAGCCCGCGCCCCGGCTCGGCAACCGTCCTTTGGAAGATCGTCTGCTTCGGCGACTGCGCTCGACCGCCACCGAATCCATGCGGTAGCTTCCACCTACCGACGCCATGCCGCCCGACCAACAACCAGAGGCTCCCAGCACCGCCGGACAACCCTCGTGGATGGCGCCGGTTCAGCCGATGGTGCCCGATCACGAATTGATTCGGCGCATCGGCGGTGGCAGCTACGGCGACGTTTATCTCGCCCGCAACGTCGTCGGCACCTGGCGCGCGGTGAAGGTGGTGTTTCGCGATCGGTTCACCGACGCCCGTCCCTATGAACGGGAGTTCAACGGCATGCTCACGTTCGAACCTCTGTCGCGCTCCAACGAAGCCTTCATCGACATTCTCCAGATCGGTCGCAATGACGAGGCCGGCTACTTCTACTACGTCATGGAGCTGGCGGATGATGCGACGGAGAAGCCGGTTGAGAGTTCAGAGTTGAGGGTTGAGGGTGAAGCGAAAGGCTCGCAAAAACTCTCAACCCTCAACTTTCAGCCCTCAACCTATGTTCCGAAGACGCTCTCCAAAGTCCTGCTCCAACGCGGTCGCCTGCCGCTCGGCGAATGCCTCGAACTGGGTCTCACGCTTAACCTCGGCCTCGCCCATCTGCATCGCGCCGGCCTGATCCATCGGGACATCAAACCGTCCAACCTCATCTTCGTGGGCGGTGTGCCCAAGCTGGCCGACATCGGACTGGTGATTGAAACCGCCGAGGCGCGCTCCTACGTCGGCACCGAAGGCTTCATCCCGCCCGAAGGACCGAATTCGCCGCAAGCCGATCTCTTCAGTTTGGGCAAAGTCCTTTACGAAGCCGGCATGGGAAAAGACCGGAAGGATTTCCCCGAACCCTTCACGCAACTCGCCGAGTCACCCGACGCCACCGCACTGCTGGAGTTCAACGCCATCCTGCTCAAAGCCTGTGCGGCGAATGTGCAGGAGCGCTACCAGTCCGCCGAGGCAATGAACGTCGACCTCGCGCTGCTCCAAAGCGGTGGCTCCGTGCGACGCCAGCGCAAGCTCGCCGGACAATTGCGTTTCGTGCAACGGGCTGGTGCGCTCGTCACTGTCCTCGCGTCCGTCATCGCTCTTGGCTGGTGGTGGCAGGCCCGGCAGACAAGGCTTGTTCAGCGGTTGGCTGAAGAAAAATCCACGCTCGCCACTGAGAAGACGACCCTGGCCGACAACCTGGCCCAGCTCGGCGCGGAAAATCGCCAGCGCATTGTCCGGCTGGATGTGGCCAACGGCGTGCGCTTGCTCGACGAGGGAGATCCCGCCGCTGCATTGCTGTGGTTCGCCGACGCCCTGCCGCTGGTCACCAACAACGCCGCCGAGGAATCCATCCATCGCGTCCGGATTCAGCAAACGCTCAAGCTGATCCCGCCGCCGAGGCTGGTGCTGCCCCACGAGCACGAGGTGTTCTCGGCGGCATACAGTCTTGACGGGCGGCGAATCGTCACCAGCTCGGAGTCGGGTTCTGTGGGGGTCTGGGATGCCGCTTCGGGGATGCCTCTATGGTCGTCCGTTCCACTCGGCGACATTGAACTGCCGCGGGCCCGGTTCGCGCGGGATGGCGAGTTGGTTTTTGTTTCGTCTCTGCCGTCAGTCGGATTCCGTGAACAGCCCTTGCTGACGAACTTCGTCGCCCTTCTCGACGCCGCGACCGGCCGCCCGATCGTCTCTCTTTCGGGAACAGACTATGTCCGGGCTACCCTCACCGCGGATGAGCGTTGGTTGGTCACGGCGGACTCGGCCAATACCATTCACGTGCACGATGCCCGCGACGGCCGACTTGTGACGCAGCTTCGCGGACATACGCACGCGATTCACCAGTTCGCCTCCTGTAGGAACGGCACGGTGTTCGCAGCGGCCGCGACCAACGGCGCGGTGCGGTTCTGGAGCCTGCCGTCCGGCGAACTGCTGGGCTCGATCCCCTCCTTTGACCACGACCTCGGCCCGATCGCCCTGAACCCGACCGGTGATCTGCTCGCAACCGCCCTGGTTCCCCGCACTGACAACACCGGCACGAACGCCATTGTTCAGACTTGGGAAGTGCCGTCCGGCAGACCTGTCGGACCGCCGATCGAGTTCGCAGTTCGAAGGGTCGGCATCGGATTCGATTCCCCGGGCGGGACGAATCTGAGTGTGTCCAGCGCCGGCGGAGCCCGTCTCTTCGATCCGCGAACCCACGAGCCGCGTTCCCGCTCCGTCCTCAGCCCTCGAGCAAGCCGGGCGTTCGCCTTCTCCCCGGACGGCCGCCGAGCGGCTTTCGTTGGGCAGGAAGGAGTCTATGGCGTGTGGAACTCCGAGACGGGCGAGCAGGAACTCCCGCACTGCCTTCAAGGCCGGCAGCTGAAGGAGGTATCCTTCAGTCCCAATGGCCAGCAACTGCTGATTACGGGTTCTGACGGCGCGGTGATGCTGCTGCCGGCCAGCCGCCCGAAAGAAGACGCCTCGCATCGGTTCGACGCCAAGATCAGCAGGCGCGAGCCAAAAGTGTCCTTGCTCTGGCGACGCTTTAGCCCTGACCGGCGATACTTTCTCCTAAAGCTGAAAGATGATTCGATCCGCTTGGTGGACTTCGAGCAGATGAGCGATCGGAAAATCAATGCCGATCCACACAGAGGCCTCAACCCGATCCAATTCACGTTTGATGTGAGTGGCCACCGGGGCGCGATTTGGTATGCAGGAGCTGGCAAGGACCTTGTGGAGATGTGGGTGGAAGCAGGAGGGAAGACGAACCGCTTCCTTTTCCCTCACCCAGGTAGTATGGGGGGTAGAATTCTGTTCACACCTGATGGCGGCCACTTGGTCACCCCAGCAAAAGACGGGAAGATTCGGTTCTGGAGTACCGCAGACGGGACTTTGGAGCGAACCGTTACCGTCCCGATCATCGGCTATCCCGAGCTCTTCCCCGACGGTCGTAGTGCCTTTGGTGTTCCTGCCGACAAACCCGGGTTCGCGCGCTTTGATCTCACGGACGGCTCAAAGACAACCTTTGACCTGCCGCCGATGACCCTGACCGCTCACTGCTTTGATCCCGCAGGGGC
>CAMCCU010000040.1 GCA_945872975.1 Pedosphaera parvula Ellin514 | reverse complement strand
TCACCGAACGCCACCTGATCGATCTTCAGCAGATGCTGGCCGCTGAAATCAGACAGGTGCCTTCGCCCGCTCCGCCGACAGCGTCCACCATATCGTCCGCTGCAACCGAGAGTGCGCCAGCGGCCCAGCCAACCGCTCTTGCCGCGAACTAAACGCACAACGAAACTGACATGATCCAATGCCCACAATGTCCGTCGAAGGTGCGAGCCGACCGCCTCGCAAGGCATCTCGCAATCGTTCACCCGCCCCCCTGACCGCGCCGGTGCCGGAGGCGTCTGATCCTCGCATCGGCGGGCTTTGATGTTCCGCCGTGAGAGTATCTCGGTCGAGGAATGGCGTGGATTCCGATTCCACGCCGCCCGCAGATCTAGTTGGTCGGCAGCTCCATCACAAACTTCACCGCCTCCATTCCGCCGCACGCACGTTGCCACGCAATCACGTCCACGCCCGCGCGCCACTCGCAATCTTCCGCCTTCACCCCGCGCTCGAAGTAATCGTTGGCCCGCGCCATCACCCAGGCATGAAGTGGACGCGGCTGCCGCAGGACATAATCCATCACCGCATTGCGCTCTGCCCCAGGCAGCGCCATATCCCGCCCGCACATTGGCACCAAGCCCGACGGCACTACCGCGTAACGGTCGCGCGATTCCTCCTGCCGTCGCTGCCACTCCGCAATGACTTCCGCACGTTGCCCCTTGAGCGCCGCCATCAACTCGTCCGACACCTTCGCCCCGCGCACCCGTGTCTTGCCAGCCTCCACCACCAGCGTGGCTCCGGCCCGATGCAAAGCGTCTATGAGTTCGGGAGCGGTCATAACTCCTCATCCATCTCCACCACGTTCTTCGCGGCGTATTCCGTGGGGTGGCGGCGCGGGTCATTGCCCGTCTTCCACGGACTGACTTCGAGAAATTGCAGGCTGTCGTAGTGGAACCACAGGTGCCGCGCCGGACAATCCCCGTCGCCGCCGCGCTGCGCGTCCACGATGAAATACGCATCATGCTGCGGCACCAGTTCCAGAAACGCCGTCTTCATCTCGCCCGGCAACTGATCCACGATGTCCAGCATCGCCTTCCAACTGTCGCGCACTTCCGTCACCGCGTCCGGGTGTGGCGCGCCGCCCAGCAGCCGTTTCCACGGCGGCATCGGCTGGCCGGGCTTCTCGCGGATCCACAAGTCCGCACACGACTGGAAAATTTCCTCCAGCTTGTCCTGCTTGGCTCGATTTCGCCAAACCACGATCACGTTGAAGGCCAGGTTCGTGATGTAACTGCTCCCCATCACGTCGTAACGCCGCGGGATGATCGCCTCGCCGCGCCGGTCATTCGGCTTCTTGCTGTGCGCGACCAGGTGGATGTGGACATTGTAGGTCCGCGCAAAATCCACCAGCCGGTCCATGAAATGTTTTTGCGCGTTCCAAATGTCCTGCCCCTCACCATCCAGCCCGCTGAACCGCATCAGGCTGTCCAGCACGAACTGCCGGCAACCAAACCGCTGATACGCATACAGCATGACCGCCAATACGTCCTCGATGTCCGCATTGCCCACTGCGTCATACACCCAGATTTTTTGGGCCAACGGTTTCAAACAACGCTCGCGGAACTGGGCCTTGTCCTCCGGCGAACACACATTGCGTCGGGCCTGGGTCATGCGGATCAATTTCCGGTATGTCTCCGGTGCCTGCACTTCCAACGAGCAGATCAGCGCCTTGTCGCCCTGCCAGCACAGGTCCACCATGCAATGATTCAACACCTCGCTCTTGCCGTGTTTGTTGAAACCCGTCCACACCGTCACCTCGCCATAACGGAAGCGAAACGGCAGGCTGCTGCCGTGATAATTCCCCCACGGCAACATCAGCCCGATCTGGTCCGTCCCCTCAGGGTGAAACTTTCGCCAGATTTCCTCTGCAAACTCGTAGATGCTTTTCAGCTTATCCGGCTTGAGAATCTCGGGCTCACTCACGCACTGGTCAATGACCGCCGGCGATACTCCCGCTTGCAAACATTCGTTGATGTCCTTGAATCGCGCCGCGTCGATTTTTTGCGGCAACCGGATGATGTCCGTCCGCGCCATGCCCAGGCGCGTCACGATCTCCACCACCTTCATTCGGCCCGCCGTGTCCTCGTCAAAGCTGATGTGGATTTTTCCAAACCGCTGCAACCAATCCCAGCAAAGATCAATCCAGCCGGTGTATTTCGCACCGCCCGGCACGCTCACCGCTGCGTGGCCATATTGCGCCCAGGAAACGGCATCGAGTTCACCCTCGCAGATCACCAACTCGCCGCCGCTTGCGACGGCGGCTTCCACCATCGTTGAGCACATGCCGAACAAAATGCTTTTGCCGCCTTTTGGGTCGCGCCATTCCACCTTCTTGCCTTCCGGCCGTTCCACCTTTACCACCTTGCAGAACTCGGTAGGAAGCTTGCGGTTGGCCGGCCAGTTCGCCGGACGCCACTTGTAAGCGAAGGCATACGCCAGCCCGTCCACCGTCTCCCCAACGCTGTAATCCGCCAGCAACGCCGCCGGCAACCGCCGCTTCTCTGTCAGGTAACAGAGCGCCGCGCTCCCCTCGGTGAGCGCGCGATATTTTTCCGGGGCAAAGGCCCCACGCACCGGCTCCGCTGCCGCCTTCACTTCCGGGGGCTGGTAAATCCGCTGGGCCGGTTCGTCCACGCTGATGCCCGCGTAATTCGCCGCCAACACCAGCGCCTGCGGAAACGACAGTCCCTGCCGGCGCATGATCCACTCGAACACATCCCCGCCTGCCTCACAGCCGAAGCAGTGAAAACTCCACTGCCCGTTCTTGAAAAACACCGTCAAGCTCGGCGACTTCTCCCCGTGGAAACAGCACAGCGCCTTCCACTCATTTTCGCCGACCTTTTTCAGTTCGATTTCCCGGCCGATGAACTCCGCGAGGTTCACCGCCGCCTTCACCCGTAATTTGATGTCGTCTCGATCATTCATAAATTTATTCCACCGCCGCCCGCATCTCGCTCAACGTCACCGCGCTGGATTTCACCGGTACCGGCGGTTCGTCCGATTGCCGTTCCGCCGCGCCGCGCGCGGAATTTTTTTCACCGAAAATCTGCCTCCGCTTCCACAACTCCGACTCCAGCGCGCTTCGCCAGTCGGCCACCGGACGCAACGGGCGGCCCGTCACCCAATTCCCATCCACCGCGCCCGCCGTCAGCTCGTGCCACGCGGCTTTGATCTCCGCCTCCGAATAACCGCTGTCCAGACCCGCAAATCGCTCCAGTGCTTTCTCCAGCGAAACCGCATTTTTCAGGGCGGGGGCGCCTTCCCCAGTTCCAATGTTCTTATTCCCTTGTTCTACTGTTCCAATGTTCTGTGTTGGTTCTGCACTTGGTTCTGGTGTCTGGTCTGCTGTTGGTTCTGGTGTCTGGTCGTGGACTTTTTCACGGTTGAAAACGCTGTAATCCAACACCGTGATCACCGTCGCCACGTTGTCCATCTTGTAGGTGATTTTCCGGCGGTCGCGCAGGCCTTCCAAGAAAACGCGGGTTTTTTCGCGCGACCACTGCCAGCGGTCGGCCAAGTTCACCACGCTGCGCCCGACCTGTCCTTTCTCCAAACGCACCGGCACGCCCCGCACCATCAAAGTGCGCGGCTCGTCATTCGCCAACAGCGTCAGGTCCAGCCACGCCTGACCGCGGCTGAACGGCTCGCAGAGCCAAAGGTCATCATCCGCCGTCTGGCGATCCACGACCACCGTTCCAAAAAGGTTCTTGCTCATGGAAGTGGGGTCGTTTTTTTCTGATATGGCCGGTAGGCGTGCAATGGACAGCCCGCCGCCGGGCAATTGCGCACTTCGTCCACCACCAGGTTTGAGCAATCGAGACACTTCGCCTTAATCGCCTGGCTCTTGCTGGCTACGCCAGCGTAGGCGCGCAGGAATACGCGCAACTTGCTCGGGGCGGCCCTTTTTACCCCCGCCAGGATTCCTTCCTGTTGCAGGGTCAAAATCCGCTCGCCGGCAGCGTTTTTTTCGAGATCATTCATATTTGCACCTTGGTCTTTGGGGTTACGCTTCCCATCGAGGTTGCGCGTCGGCCCCTTTTGCTGAAAATTTTGCGCTCACCAAACCCATCACGTTTGTTGACCCCACCCCGTGCGGCCATCCCCCCCCCCCTCTCCCTCGGCGGCGGTGCGGGTTCGTCGGATCGCCTGACTTCGAGCGGCTGCTTCATTGCGCGCGCGCTCATTCGGCACCCCGTTGCATCCGCAGCAGGGCTGCTTGAACTGAATCCCAGTGGAATATCCGGCGCCGGCCAGATGGGAGGACAATTGATGGGATGCGCCCTCGCCGAATTGCCTCCCGCAAACTGCGTTCGCAAAGCGGGACGTGCCGGGATAGCTCGGCGAAGTCGATGAACTTGGGAGGTGAGGCTCTTTGGTTTGGCGGCAGCGCCGAAGCCGCGCCCATGTTCTCGGCCGGGCCAGCCGTGCCCTTCGTGACGTCTTGATTTTGCTCGTTGCTCATACGCGCAACAAGATGCCTCGCTGCACGTCGTGCTGGTAGAGCCGGATCGCGGACTGATTACGGACAGGTCGCGGACAAGTGCGGAGACTTATTCCACAGGCATTTTTAACCAGAAGACAGTCGTGCGGCCGGTTGTTTTGCTGCCCAGAAGGTCGGCGTCCATGAGAGCTTTTGCGATCTTCGAGCGAAGTAACTTCTCCGGTTGGTATCCGTCGGGCTTATCTTTGCACAGCTTGGTCCGTGCAATTCTTCCACCCGCCTCGGCGATGCGTTTAAGCAATTTTTGTAGTTCTTCCTCGATGGCGATAGGGAGTGGCTCGCCCTTCCGCTGAGGGATCACAGCCAAGGAGAAGTCGTTTTCAAAGCGGGCAAGAGCGTTGGGCTTTTCGATCACTTTTACTTTCGTGGCCTTTGCCTTGGGTTCCGCCGATTTACTCTGGCCTTGGGATGGCGCACTCTTACCCCCCAGCAGTTCCTGCATTTGCGCATACGCCTGCGCCTCCAGGTCATGTGGACGCCGCACTTCAACGCCCGTCAGCGGGTAATCTTTCTTGCCGTCCCCTCGCATCACATACTGCACGCTGCGCATTGCCCGCAGTATGCTTTGATCGGCTTCATAATCTTGTCCCACACAGTATGCGCTTCTCCAGCGTTTCCCAAATGCCATCGTTTCCGACATCATGGACCGAAAATCTTCTCCCATCTCGTCGGCCCACCGGCCGCTTGAGAAGTCAATGAGCCGATAGTCGGTGAGTGGTGCGATTGGAAAGATCAGCTCTTCGAGAGGTATATCCATCAGCATTCCAAAATGGAATTCGACAGCCATTTTGCGCTCTTGCCTTTTTTGACTGATTTCGACTGGCGTCCGGGATGGCGGCGGGTTACGCATCGCATCGAACACGAAAAGTCTCGCCGGGGCCATTGCATCGACCTCGGCCAGCTTGGCCTTCCTCCATCGTTTCAAAACCTTGCGGTGATGATCACTCCAGCCAATCTCGAACTGCTTTGGGATGATTTCCAGCGGGACAATCCTGGGGAAGCGATACGGTTCGCCGCTGCTGGAATCATCGGGATAGGCGCTCACGGGTGTTATCACCGCTGGTTTGCCGTCCGGATCCGCGGCGTAAAACGCCAAACCGTCATCTTTCCAGCCGAGGAATGTGAATTCCTGCCTCTGCCCCTTCACCAGTTCAATCGTCAGCGGTTTCATGCGCCCCCTTCCTTGGGGAATACCACCACGTTCTCCGCCGCTCCGGCGGGGCACACGTTGAACCACTTCTCTGCCTCGGCTTTCGTGACCAGCCCTTTGTAGTGGGCGTGAATCATCGTGGGCGAGTTGCCGGCCAGCGCCGCGGTCAGGTTCTCATTGGAATGCAGGGCGAAGTGGTTGGTGCAAAACGCGTGGCGTAGTCCGTTCCGGCGTGGTTGGATTTTTAACGACTGGCGCAAGGCGCCGAAGTCCGCATGGAACTTTTCCAGGCCGTAGCTCCAAACCGGGCCGGAGCAACTGCGGTAGGGCGTGAGCCATTGCGCCAAGGCGGGGCAGGTGGTCACGAGCCGCCGTGCGCGGGTCTTGCTCTTGGTCCGGGATATTTCGACATGGCCCTCCACCCGGAACACGTCTTCCCAAGTCAGGCGCACCGCCTCTTGCAGCCGCAGCCCGGCCAGTCCGCCCAGGGCGATCACCGGGAGCAGGTGACGGTGTTCCGTCTCCTCGTTGGCGGTTTGCAGGAGGTCGGATAGTTGAGTGGGGGTGTAGAATTCGATGGCCTCCGGTTCGGATTCTTCATGGGCCATGCCGTCGGCCTCCAGCAGCCGATGGCCGGCGGCGAGGTAATCCTGGCGCATGCACCATTTCAGGAACATGCTCAGCACCGAGCGGCGACCATTTCGGGTGCGGGCCGTCACCTTGCTGTGACTGGCCATGTAGGCGTTGAGCAGTTCTTTGGTCAGGTCGCAAACGGCCGTGCCCGGGAAGGTCCGCGCAAACTCGCGCAGCCACATGGCTACGATGTAGGCGTAGCTGGCGGAGAGCTGCGGGCGCTTTCCGTTCTCGGATTTGGTCTTGTGCGCCCGGCCCTGGACGAACTCTTCCACCGCCTGTTCCAAGTCCATGCGCTTGACGGTCGCCACAGTCGAAAGGAAGCGGTTCACGGCCTCGCCCAAGGTGTGCTCTTTGAGCTTCCGGGCAGACTCGCACCATTCCGAGATGCCGGCCAGGAGGGACACTTTCCGCCCGGTGGCCTGGTAGAATCCTTGGAGCCGTTCCAGTGCGGCCCTGGCATCGCTGGCCTGTCCCGGTGTCAGAGCGGTGACTTGTGAGCCGCTCCCCAGATCCCGGACCATATCCTCAGCCGCCTTCTTCGCTTCTGAGTAGGTGCCAAAGGATTTCATCCGGCGCTGGCCGGCCACCCGCCAGCAAATCCGGTAGAACGGGTATGGCTTGGGCACACGGCCGTCCTTCTTCCGTCCGCCGCCTTTGGATTTGCCGTAGATCGTGACTGCGACCTTGGTCTTCTTGTTCTGGATGATTTTCGGAAACTTCACTTTGGTTTGCTCCAAGTTTGGTTCAGTTTCGGGCGAAATCTGTGCGCCAGTTGTGCGGCTCGGGAGTGCGCCGTCACTTTGGCCGCGGGCGGAACCTTCATTATCTCCAATGTTTACGGCATCAGAAAGTTGGTCGGGGCGGTGAGATTCGAACTCACGACCTCTTGTACCCGAAACAAGCGCGCTACCAGGCTACGCTACGCCCCGACAAGCAAGGGGCAGAAAGTGCCGATTCGTTCGTCCAAATGCAATCACGATTTTCGGATCGTAGGTGTTCGCCAATTGTTATGTCCGGGAGAACACCCGGTCAGCGGACTCGATTCCTCGCGGATCAGCATGGGGTAACTCCTCAGCTGGCTCGGTCGTTGAGTTCAAAGCGAAGCTTAAGCCGGGCTTCGATGTGCATGACATCGCCAACGAGGACAAGGTCAGGCAGACCGGCGGCATCAACAAGCGCAACGACGCCGATGAGGCGGGTGAGCAAGCGATTGCCGTCCGACCACAGCTCTTGCCTCTGCGTCAGCGATCAGGAACTGTAGGTCAATCTCATGGACGACTCATCCAACTCAACTGCGCCCGCCATCAACGCCGCGTTGACTCTGATCGGTGCGGCGGTCGGCGGTGTCGTGGGATACTTCGCGTTCGGGTGGCTGGTCAGCCAAGGCTACTATGCGCCGGCCATTCCGGGGGTCTTGCTTGGCGTCGGCGGTGGCCTGCTGGCCAGGCACCGTTCACACTTCCTCGCGGCCATCTGTTCTGCATCCGCTACAACCCTTTGCCTGTTCGCTGAGTGGCGGCATTTCCCCTTTGTGCGTGACGACAGCCTGTCCTATTTCCTCTCTCATCTCGCCGACCTGAAACCACTTACCATGATCATGGTTGCCCTCGGTGGCTTCGCCGGATTCTGGTTCGTCTGGCGGGCGCGACCTGCGCCTGTATCGCGGTCAAACCCTCCATCCAAGCCATGAAACCAACCACTCACCAAGCCCGACCCCTTTGCCTGATCAGGTGTGTCCTCCTGGTCGCACTCGCCGTGAACCTTCAGGCTGCGGATGCACCGAGACTGAATTTCATCTCCATCGTCACTGACGACCAGTCCGAGTGGTCTGTTGGCGCGTATGGAAACAAGGAATCCCGCACGCCGAACATGGATCGGCTCGCCCGCGAAGGTGCGCGCTTCGTCAACGCCTTCACCTGCACGCCGGTCTGCTCGCCGAGCCGCGCGACCTTCATGACGGGCCGGTATGGCACCCAGCTCGGGGTGACGGATTGGATCACGCCGAAGCAGGGCAAGGACGGTGTGGGACTGCCGGCGAAGACCGTGACATGGCCGGGGATTCTCCAACAACAAGGCTGGCGGACCGGGCTGATTGGCAAATGGCACCTCGGCGACGTGGCTCACAATCATCCGACGCAGCTCGGCTTCGACACCTTCTTTGGCGCAGTTGGAGGAAGCTTCAAACCAAAGGATCCGGAGCTGGAGCTGGATGGCAAACTGACTTCGATGGAAGGCTTCGGCGCGGACATCCTGACTGATGCCGCGCTGCGTTTCATCGAAACGAATCGCGCCGGGCCGTTCGCGTTGTTGATTCACTATCGCGAGCCGCACATGCCGTACGGGCCGGTCCCGGATGTCGATGCCGCGCCGTTCGCAAATCTCGATCCGACCATACCGATCGCCTCCGGCACGAACGCAGCGCAAGTGAAGCAATGGACGCGCGCCTACTACGCCGCCATCCATTCCGTGGATCGCAATCTCGGCCGGATCCTCACGCTGCTCGATGAGCTCAAGCTCGGGACGAACACCATCGTGATGTTCACCAGCGATCACGGCTACATGATCGGCCATCATGGACTGCACTCGAAGGGCAACGCGTATCGAATCGACAAGCTCGCTGGCGCGGGCCGCCAGACGCGGCCGAACATGTTCGAGGAATCGGTTCGCATTCCCTGGATCGTCCGCTGGCCCGGCGTGACCAAGCCTGGTCAAAAGATTTCCCAACGCGTCTCGAACATCGACACTTACACCACGGTGCTCGGGATGCTTGGCGCAAAGGCGCCGCCAGGGAACAAACAGGAAGGTGCCGATCTGACGCCGCTGCTGCGCGGGAAACGCATCACGCCGCATGATGCGATCTATGCACAATACGATTTGCAGAATGACGCCGTGGATTCCATGCGGATGGTGCGCACGCGTGACTGGAAGCTGGTGCGCCATCACTTCACGGGAGGCGCTGACGAGCTGTTCAACCTGCGTGACGATCCGGGCGAGCTGAAGAACCTTTATGGCCTGGCGGCATACACCAAGGCACAGGCGCGACTTCAGAAACAGCTGACCGAATGGCAGCGCAGCATCGATGACCCGTTACTGAATCGGCTCGAACAGAAGTAGCGCCCTCATCTCCCGAAAGAGTTCAGCCGCGGCATCAGCGTGCTGCGGTCGCGCGACGACCTGAGCGGATGTGCCAGAAGAGGAGGAGAGGCGAAGACAGCCCGAGCCATAGGTGAAACTGGCTGGTGGCGTTGCGCCAAGTTTCGTCACCCAGATAATAAAGCGCGTAGCCCGAAAGCGTGAGGAGACTCATGGCACTGAGAAAGAACGCGCCGTTAGAACGGTTCTTGCGGGCGTGCCAGGAGCGCCGGACGTGGGTCGACAACAGCGTGCCTAGCAACAGCACGAAGCCCACCGCAGCGAAGCCGTGGGCCTTCATCAGCCACGGCTTGAGGTGGCGAAGCGTAACGCCGGCGCTGCCTTGCTCATCAAGACGGTGGACCCAGGCCCACACAGCTCCGGAGAAAAGGAGGACAAGGCTGACGACGTAGAGGATGCGTCGATGGCGAGGGCTGACCTGGAAGGCACGCTGTTTCATGCGCTGAGGATCCAAGCTTCGGCGTCATGCAATTCGAGCAACCGAGCGGCGGTGGCGGGGTCCGTGGTCAGCACGACTTTGGTCAGCGCATCGGCCAGCCAGCATTCGCTCGCGCGCACTGAAACGCTGACGCTCTCCGCGATGGCCCGGCGATGAAACGGGTTGACCAGGTGACTGACGGCGCGACCACGCCATTGTCGTCGTGTGAAGCAAGGTGACGACGTGGCGAGCGCGGCGTTACGCAGGGAGATGGGATTCGACACCGGCTGCGCCGAAACGGGATGTCGAAGATGGATGCGCGATTCGTCGGGGCCGAAGACGCGTAGATCGCCGCCGGCATTGACGGAGGCGGATGTGGCCTGGTTGCCGCGCAGCGAAGCGATGGCGGCGTCCACGGCAAACCCTTTGGCAATGCCTCCGAGATCGATGGCCACGGGACGAGCAAAGCGAACCTGATTGCCACTTTGCAAAACAACATCGCGCCAGTTGCCGTGTGCACGGCGACGGAGATACGCGGGCAGGAGGCCCCAACTCGCAAGCAGCGGCGCGATGGTGAAGTCGAACGCGCCGGCGGAAGCGAGTGCAAGCTCGAGCCCGTGCTCGAGGACGGCGAACGTTTCGTCGCTGACTTTCACGGGACCGAGAAACGCCTCGGCGTTGACGCGGGAAATCTCGCTGGCACCGTCGTGAACACTCATCAGGGACTGGATGCGTTCGATTTGGCCAAAGGCATGGTTGATCGCGCTGTTCAACGCGTCGTCGTCGAGTCCCGTTGCCTTGATCTCGACGAACGTGCCGAGCAGCGGGCGGCAGCGTCGGGTCTCACTTCTTGAGCACGAGTTCATAGGTGGCCAGCAGACGCCGGACGCCGTCAGCGATGTGGCGCGAGGAGAGCGTGGCGCCGGAGATGTTTTGGATATCGTCATCGAGCTTGAGCTTTGCGCCGTGTTTCTTGCCGGTGAATTGCGCGCGCCATTTCTCATCACGCACCTGTCCGCCGTAGGTTTCGCGGTAGTCCATCACTTCGATTTGTTTCACCGCGCCGTCTTCGGTCAACCCGACGGCGTATGTGATGAACTCGTGCTTGCCAATGACCTCATCAAGGATGAACCAGCCGCCGCCTTCGACGCGCCAGATCTTGAGCTCCAGATTGCGCACGCGGACATCGCTGGCCTTGGCGATCGCCTTGCGCTGTTCCGGGGTGAGCGCGACATCCGCGGAAGTGAGTTTCTTGTTCGGGAAAATTGCCACCTGCGCCTGCTCAACCGTGAGATAGACGACCGCATGGACGGGCATCGCGCTGCAAACCAGCGCGGGTACCACCAGCCATTGAATCGTCGGTCGCAACATGTCTTAGAAGTTGATACCGAAAATCAGCCGCGTCTCAAACGTCTGATGTTCGGTACGATTGATCCCGCCGTCACTCGGACTGCCCGCGACCTGCGGCAGCACGGTGAAAGTCGCCCACCATTTTCCGGAGCCGTAATGGACGTTCGGCCCGACAAACCAGCCGGTGCCGAGATGGTCGTTCAGGCTGATGCCTTCGTAAACCGCGTGGTAACGGCCTTCGAGACCCAGTGACCAATTCGGCGTGAGCCGGTACGCCGCGCCAGCGGTGAACTCCAGCACCGACTCCTTCTCGGTCTCGCCCTCTTCCTTCTCCCACTCCTGCTCGTAAACCGCGTTGGCGGCGAGCACCCATTTGTCGCCAAGATTCTTCGAGATAAGAACCTTATACTCCAGCTCCTGTTCGTTGCCGTTGTAAGTCGGTTCAAAGTAGAGCGCCAGCCCGACCGGCTTCTTGTTCGGGTTCAGCAGTTGATACTTAAACTCCGCCGAGACGCCCTTGAAACTGAAATCGCTGGAGTCCGCCAGTCCCGTCTCGCGCGCGACGATTTGTTCCTGGCGGAAGTTCAGATAGAGCGCCGTGGTCAATCGTTCCGTCAGGCCGTATTCGATCTCCTCGCGGAAATCCCAGATGTGGCGGCTGAAGTTCCGGTCGCCTCCGGGGAAGCCCTTGCGATACGTCAGCCATTGTTCGAATTCCCAAGCTCCCTTCGGAAGCACATCGGATTCGTAGACATAGGTGAAGAAGCGTTCATCCGCGTGCGCGGAAACCAAAGTGGAAGCCGCGATTGCGGCGAGCAGTAATTTATTTTTCATAAGGTTCAAAGACTGCCAGTGCGCTGGAAGACTCGCTTGCGCGAGGTTGCGATTTATTGTCGGTGAATTGCGAAAGTCATGATTCTGGCCGGTCAGCCCAACTGTTTTAGAAATTCAGCCCGATCTTTAGCCGAAGTTCATGCCGTGCTTCTTCGGCAAAGGTTTTGCCGCTGCTCGGTTCGTCCACTCCCTCGCCCCAGGCTTGATAGGCGTAGCTGAATGTGGCCCACCAGCGTTTGGCACCGTAGTGAAGTGCAGGGCCGACGAAGAGCGCGCTGTGTTCGTGGAAGCTGAGATCGAAGTTCGGATACTCGGAGCGCATATGGGCCTCCGGGCCGAAGAACCAGTTCGGCGCGAAGCGATAGGATAGGCCCACGCCTTCCTGAAGGGTAAATTCGTGGTCGTATTCCTCGGCCGGTTTCTTGCCCCAAGCGAGCTTCACGCCGAGGTTTGCCGCGAGGATCAGCGTGTCATCGAGGAAGTTCTTCTGGTAAATGATCTCCGGTGCGAAATCGAATTCCTTCTGCTCGATTCCGGCCACGTCGTCATGGGGGAGGCAGGCGAGTTCCTGCCGGTAGGCCAGCCCGTATCCGTCCTTGAACATGCTCTTGAAACGATACTTCCCAGTCAGCTCCACGCCGCCACATTTGTAGAACGAACCGTTGTCCAGCCCGGGCACATCATCGATGTCGAAGTAATGCTGCACGATGGCGACGCCCATCTGAAATTTGTCGGTGATGCCATACTCCACCTCCGTGTCGAAATCCCAGCCGTTGTAAGTGCCGCTGGATTTTCCGGTGCGCCAGGTTGTGAACTGGTAAACATCCGCATGACCCTTGGGCAACGTCTCTGCACCGCGTACGTAACCGAACAAATGTTCATCCGCAACGCCCGTGGAAACCATCGCGCCCAGGGTCGCCGCCGAAATCAGACCGTAGAGTTTTCTCATAGGCCGCGAACCTTATGGCAAGCATGCCTCGCGCGCTTCCGGCGGCTTGCGAATGATTGCCGGCAGCTTGCGGTCCTGCCGCTGATCCGCTGGCCGTGAGATCGACCAGGCGAAGCCCCGATTCGTGGGAGTTACTGCCCCGGGCTTCCTGAGGCGCGCCGTTACTTCGCGGCGTGATCGCCGTCGTTCCCGGTGTATTCGATGCGGACAATCTGGGTGTCCTTGTTGTTGCCCCAGCCCGTGCCGTACTCGACGACGTAGAGGCAGCCGTCCGCGCCCAGCTCCATGTCCATCGGGCGCTTGAATGTCATGTTCGGGCAGAACCGTTCCACGCGCGCCTTGCCGTTCGCATCCTTGGCGATGTTGTTGTCGGCATCGAGATGGACCGCGACGATCCAGTTGCGCGACCATTCGTAGATGAAGAGCGTGCGGTCGAATTCCTTCGGCAGCTTGTGCGGAGATTTCACCTTCTCATCGTAGTAATAGACCGGGCCCGCCATCGCGGTGCGACCGCCGCCGGCATTGACCGCCGGGAAGCGCGTGGAAGGTCCGTTCGGATACCAGACGAAGGCCGGCTGCGTGGGAGGAAGCTCCTTGATGCCCGTGTTGTTTGGCGAGTTATTGATTGGCTTCGCAGGATCGAAAGTCACTGGCTCGTTCGCCGTGTAAGAGACCGGCTTCTTCAGGTCCGCCGGCACGGGTTCACCCTTGTCCTTCGCGGCTTTCACGGCTTTGTCGTATGCGGCCTTGTCAGTTGGGTATTGGGCGCGGGCGTTGAAATCAATCTTCGCATATGCCTTGTTGTCGCCGCGCGAATAGGGCCAGCCGAAGAACCCCGGCTTCTTCGCCTGCATCACGGCATCGAAGCCGCCAGGACCGCGCTTCGGATCGAAGCCGCCGGCGTCCGGTCCGACATCGCCCCAATAGAGAATCCCCGTGCGCTGATCGACCGAGAGCCGGAATCCATTGCGCGTGCCTTTCACGTAAACTTCCGGCCGCGTGCCGGGCGTGCCGGGCGGGAAGAGGTTGCCCTTGGGAATCGTGTAGGTGCCGTCCGGTTCCGGGTGAATGCGACTGATGCCGCCGCGCAGATCGTTCATGTTCGCGGAGGACTTCTGGGCGTCCCATGCCGAACGATTGGGGCGTTCGTCGTGTGGCGAGAAGCCGTCCGAGTCGAATGGATTCGTGTTGTCGCCAATCGCGACGAAGAGATTGCCCGCGCCATCGAACCCGAGCGAGCCGCCGACGTGACAGCACTCGTCGCGCTGCGTCGTGATATCGAGAACCTTCTTCTCGGAGTCGAGGTCGAGCTGCTCGCCCTTCAGCGTGTAGCGAGAAACGCGGATGATGCCGGACTTGCGCCCCTTCTCATCCTTCGAGGTTTCGGGGACGGAATGGTTCAAATAAACCCAGCCGTTCTTGGTGAAGTTCGGGTCTAGGGTGATGCCGAGCATCCCGTCCTCGAGTCCGTCGAAGACCTTGATCTTGCCGACCTCCACCGTGGACTTGTTGTCCGGCTTCCACATCTTGACCACACCTGCGCGCTCGGCCCAGAAGACGCGGCCATCGGGCGCGACGGCGAGTTCCATGGGATCTTTGATGGTGTCCTGCAGCTCGCCGTTCACCTCGCTGTCGGCAGCCAAAATCACTTTGCGATAGGCGCCGTCCGTCTGCGTGCCGCTGGGCGTGGGCGAATCGGATTTGGGCTTCTGCGGCTTTTGAGTTTCCTGAGCGGAAAGGGAAACCACGCTGAGAAGGCCGAGGGCGATCAGCGCGATACAACGGATGCTAGAGACGGATTTCATGACGGGTGGATTGACTGGCGACGATAGCCTTGAATTCAAAGAGTCTTCGTTGTTCACGCGGCCATCTTGAAAGCTTCGGCAATCCTTGCTTTGGGGATGTTTCGCTCGACAGCTCCTTCGACCCCTGCTGATGATGCGCGCATCACGCGCATGAAAACGATCCACACGTTCCTCTCCCTGTCGCTATTGGGTTCCATCGCCTTCGTTCACGCGCAGGAAGCCAGCCTGCCGGGCTCACAACTCCTCTCCGTCAAAGGCGACTTGTCAGTGCAAATGGTGGAAGGCATCGACAAGTTTCTGCTCCGCGAGATTGATGACTCCACGACAAATCGCGCCCGATTCTGGCAGCGTGACTTCTCGTCGCGCGAAGCTTACGAGAAGTCTGTCGCCCCGAACCGCGAGCGCTTCCGCAAAATGATCGGAGCCGTCGATCTCCGCCTCCCTGTCGCTGAACTCGAATTCATCGAGACCACGCGTGAGCCGTCGCTCGTCGCCGAGACGGATTCCTACACCATTCGCGCGGTGCGCTGGCCGGTGTTCAATGGCGTCCACGGCGAAGGACTTCTGCTCCAGCCCAAGGGCCTCATCGTCGCCCGTGTCGTTGTCGTCCCCGACGCCGACCAGACGCCCGAGATGATCTGCGGTCTCTCGTCGGGCGTGGCTCCCGAATCGCAGCTCCCTCGCCGCCTCGCCGAACACGGCTGCCAGGTGCTGGTGCCGGTCTTGATCGATCGCAAGGACACGTGGTCCGGCAACGAGGCGCTTCGCCGCTTCACGAACTTGCCGCATCGCGAATGGATTTACCGGCAGGCCTTCGAGCTGGGCCGACACGTCATTGGTTATGAAGTGCAGAAGGTTCTCGCGGCGGTCGATTGGTTCGCTGCGGAGGAAAGCCAGTCGCAAAGCTCAAAGACGCGCATCGCCGTGGCCGGCTATGGGGAGGGCGGCATGCTCGCGCTCTACGCCGCCGCGCTCGATTCCCGCATTCATGTCGCGCTCGTCAGCGGTTACTTCGATAATCGTGATGGAGTCTGGTCCGAGCCGATCTATCGAAACGTCTTCGGCCTGTTGCGCGAATTTGGTGACGCTGAAATCGCCAGCCTCGTCGCACCGCGCGCGCTGGTGATTGAGCACAGTGAGACGCCAACCATTGCCGGCCCACCCAGAGCGCAGGCCGGTCGCAGTGGCGCGGCGTCTGGCAAATGGCGGACGCCGGAGTTCAACACGGTGGACTACGAAGTTGGTCGCTCACGCGACTTGGTGAAGCCGCTTACCAATCACATCCGTTTTCTCCATGGCAACGAGGGAACGCTGATCGGCCCATGCGGCGAACGCGCGCTCATGGAGTTTTTTAAACAACTTGGCGTCGCTACAGATGTGATGCCGCCCGGCCCTGCGCCAGCCGATCGGCGAGGCGTTCACTTCAGCGCCGCTGAGCGCCAGAAGCAACAGGTCGCGCAGCTCGTGGACCACACCCAACGCCTGCTCCGAGCCTCCGAGCGTCGTCGCGACGAGAACTTTTGGAAACCCATTAGGGCTGGCTCGGCGGAGGCATGGACGTCCGCAGCTCCATCGCTCCGATCGAATCTGTGGGACGAAGTCATCGGACGCTTTCCGTCCGCGACACTTCCGGCGAATCCGCGTTCGCGGAAGATTTACGACAAGGAGAAGTGGACCGGTTACGACGTGATGCTGGATGTCTGGCCGGATGTTTATGCCTGGGGTGTCCTGCTGTTGCCAAAGGATCTCAAGCCGGGTGAGCGCCGTCCGGTCGTGGTCTGCCAGCATGGCTTGGAAGGCGTCCCGGCGGACACGATCACTGACGACACTAAATCGAACAGTTACGGATACTACAAGGCGTTCTCGGCCCGCCTGGCGGAGCGCGGCTTCATCGTCTTCGCCCCGCACAATCCGTATCGTGGCGAGGACAAGTTCCGCATCCTCCAGCGCAAGGCGAACGCGACCGGCCGCTCGCTCTTCTCCGTGATCACCGCGCAGCACGACCGCATCCTCGACTGGCTGTCGGCGCAGCCGTTCGTCGATCCGAAGCGCATCGGCTTCTACGGATTGAGCTATGGCGGCAAGACGGCGATGCGCGTGACGGCGTTGCTGGATCGCTACTGTCTTTCGATCTGCTCGGCGGATTTCAACGAGTGGGCCACGAAATGCGCGACGGTCGATTCGCCCTACAGCTACCTCTACACGAACGAGTACGACATGTATGAGTTCAACCTCGGCCACACCTTCAGCTACGCGGAGATGGCTGCGCTCATCGCGCCGCGTCCCTTCATGGTCGAGCGCGGGCATCACGACGGCGTCGCGCCGGACGAATGGGTCGCGCACGAATATTCACGCGTCCGCCGCTTCTACGCGAAGCTCGGCCTCGCGGACAAAACGGAGATCGAGTTCTTCAACGGGCCGCACACCATCAACGGCGAGGGAACGTACCGCTTCCTGCACAAGCATCTGAACTGGCCGGAGCCGAAGTGAGTTTCTTCGCCGTCATGAATCGCCGGCGATTCCTGCGCGCGGGAATTCTCGGAGTCGCCGCCACGGCGGGCTCGTGTGCGCATCGACCGGACGGACGGCAGAGTTCGGCGGCAACGGCGGTGCAAGAAGCCTTCGACCGTGAAGTCACGGCGTTCATGACGGCCCGTGGAATCCCTGGAGGCGCGCTCGCGGTGGTGAAGGATCGGCGGCTCGTGTATGCCAAAGGCTACGGCTGGGCCGACCGCGAGAAGAAGATTCCCGCCACGCCCGCGTCCCTGTTTCGCATCGCCAGCATCTCGAAGCCGATCACGGCGGTGGCCGTCCTGAAGCTGGTCGAGGACAAGAAGCTTTCTCTCGATGCGCGCGCGTTCGACATCGTCCGTGCCGAACCTCCGCTGAAAGACGGTCGTCAGCCGGACCCGCGACTGGCGCGCATCACCGTCCGGCAATTGCTCCAGCACACCGGTGGCTCGGATCGTGACGCGAGGTTCGATCCGATGTTTCGTCCGAAGCAGATCGCGGCGGAGACCGGCACGCCTTCGCCTGCTGGACCGCGAGCGATCATCCACTACATGCGCGGTCAGCCGCTCGATTTCGATCCGGGCGCGCGCTACGCCTACTCGAACTTCGGCTACTGCGTGCTGGGTCGAATCATCGAAGAAATCTCCGGCGAGTCGTATGAACAGTTCGTCCGCGAAAAAGTTCTCGCTCCAGTCGGGATTACCCGAATGCGCCTGGGCGCGACGCTCGACGGCAGACAAGCGGCGGGCGAAGTGCGCTATTACACGAAGGAGCCGGGCTTGACCGAGAGCGTGTTTCCGGAGGGAGACAGGCAAGTCTCCTGGCCATACGGAGGTTTCCATCTCGAAGCCATGGACGCGCATGGTGGTTGGATCGCGTCCGCCGTGGATCTCGCCCGCTTCGCCGCCGCGCTCGATGATCCGGCGCACAGCCGGCTGCTGAAGCCGGACACACTTCGCGAAATGTATGCTCCGCCAGCGCCGCCGGTTTCCAGGAAACTCGATGGCAGTCTCGCCGACGCCTTCTACGGCTGTGGCTGGATGGTTCGTCCGCACGACGGAAGCGGGCGCGCGAACTACTGGCACAGCGGCAGCCTGCCTGGCACGAACACCTTGCTCGTGCGCCGTTGGGATGGACTGAGTTGGGCGGTGCTCTTCAACCAACGCTCGGAGGATTCCATACTCCCGGATACCGCCATCGATCCGGCGCTGCACCGCGCCGCCGCCGCAGTGAAGGAGTGGCCGACAGAAGATTTGTTCACCACCCATGGAAACATCTGAGGGGTCACCCGCCATCGCAGAGGTGTTGCGTTCCGGGAATCTTCCTTTGAACAATTTGCGTCGCCCTGTTACAGCGCAGGGAATGATCTCCGGTGCGGATCCAAATCACCGTCGCTGCTTCCATGCTCTGTGGGCGAGCCTCGTCGCAGTATGGGTTTTCTGCTGGCTGGGCAACGCGCTTGGAGCCGAGACGCCGCCGCGCTGCGAGCTTTGCAAAGATTACTTCACCGGGACCATTTACTTGGTAA
>CAMCCU010000039.1 GCA_945872975.1 Pedosphaera parvula Ellin514 | reverse complement strand
TCCGTCCAGGAAGTGCTCACGCGCATCCGCGTGGTGAACTTCGGCAGCGGCGATGCGCCGCGCGCCGGCCTCAGCACCGCCGTCAACGCGGGCACGAGCCAGGGCATCAACCTGATGTTCCGCGACGAGCCGAATCCCGGCCAGCGGCACTTGGAATTTCTGGACGACGCGCTGGCGTGGGGCACGGAGTTCGCATTCGCCTGGCAGAACAACACTTGGTACTGGCTGCGTCTGCGGCACGAGCCGAACGCGGCTTCGCAGGGCGGCGCCAACGATGTCTTCGGAAAAATCTGGCTGGCGGACGGAAGCCAGGCGGAACCGGCGGCGTGGCAGATGACCTACGACTACACGCCGACGCGTGCGGCGCGCACGGGCTTCGCCGGCATCGCGGCGACGAGCACGGGCGGGACGGCGGACTTCGACGTGGATTACGTCCTCATCAAAGCGACCGGCCTGCCGAGCATTGTCGTTGCGCCGAATGCCTTCGTTCAGACACCGGTCGCGATCACGAACCAGCCGCAAAGCCAGACGGTCGTCGAGGGAACTTCGGTCGCGTTCACCGCAGGCTTCGCCGGGAATCCGTATCCGAGCTTCCAGTGGTATCGCAACAACGTCCTGATTCAGGGAGCGACCAATTCGAGCTACAGCATTTCCGCGGTCTTGATTGCGGACAGCGGCGTGGTTTTTAAAGTCACCGCTCAGAACCTGGTCAGCAACACGACCTTTACGGCGACCAGCAGCAACGCCGTCCTTACGGTCATCGGTGACGATGGTCCACCGTCTCTGTCGCTCGTGCAGGCGCTCGGCTTGACGCAGGTGCAGGTCGGATTTTCGGAAAGAGTCTCTGTGACCACGGCGACCAATAGGAGCAACTACCAGATCACGAACAGCAGCGGCGTCATCGCGATTACGAGCGCGGTTCTTGACGCCTCGCAAAGCAACGTCGTCTTGAGCATCGCCGCGCTGACCGAGGGCGCGAGCCATACGCTCGTGGTGAACAATGTCCGTGATGCTTCGAGCGGCGCGAATCTCATCGCCCCGAATACGACGGCCAGCTTTGCGGCGGTCACGTTCACTCCGGCGGCGATTGGCAGTCCGCAGCCTGCGGGCGGCGTGGTGCCGGTTGCGGGTGGCTTGAATGTCACCGCAGGCGGGCGTGACCTCGGCGGCACGAACGATCAGTTCCAGTTCAATTACCAGCCGCGCACCGGCGACTTCGATGTGAAGGTCCGTCTCGATTCACTCTCGCTGGCGGACGCGTGGTCGGAGGCGGGCTTGCTGGCGCGCGAGGATCTGACGGCGGGCAGCCGCTTCGCCAGCGCGATGGCGACGCCGAGCATCAGCGGGTCGTACTTCCAATCTCGCAGCGCGCTCAACGGCCCGGCGGCGCTCAGCGGATCGTTCCCGGTGAATTATCCGAACACCTGGCTGCGGCTGCGGCGCGCGGGCAACGTGTTCACGGGCTACGCTGGCTTCGACGGCGAGAACTGGACGTCGCTCGGTTCGACCACCATCGCGATGCCGGCCACGGTGTCGCTTGGCTTCGCCACGTCCAGCCACAACACGAACCAGACGACGACCGCCGCGTTCCGAGACTTCGCCAACGTGACGAGTGCTGGTGAGAACTTTGGTCCGCTCCCGACCGAGCCGCTTGGCCAGTCGAGCCGGCGCACGAGCCTCGTGATTTCGGAAATCATGTTCAACCCGATCGACCGTGCGGATGGGAAGAAGCTGGAGTTCGTCGAGCTGTTCAACTCACTTGGCACACCGGAAGACATCAGCGGCTGGCGGCTGGATGGCGCGGCGGATTTCACCTTCCCGGCAAACACGATCATTCCAGCGGGCGGCTTCCTCGTCGTGGCTCAATCGCCAGCGGACGTGCAGTCGGTCTATGGAATCAGCGGTGTGCTCGGGCCATTTTCCAGCACGAACAGTCTGCCGAATGATCGCGGCACGATTCAGCTTCGCAACCGGATCGGCGCGGTGTTTCTGGAAGCGAATTACGATACCGATGCGCCGTGGCCGACGGCGGCGGATGGTGCCGGACATTCGCTGGTGCTGGCGCGTCCGTCCTACGGCGAAGGGAATGTGGAAGCGTGGGCGGCGAGTGATTCAGTGGGCGGCTCACCGGGCCGGATGGATCCAGTCACCGCGAATCCGCTGCGCAATGTGGCGATCAATGAATTCCTGGCGCACACGGATCTTCCTGATGTCGATTTCATCGAGCTCTACAATCACGGCAACCAGACGGCGGACATCTCCGGCTGTTATCTGAGCGATGCGCGGAACACGAACAAGTTCACCATTCCGGCGGGAACGGTTCTCCCGCCGCGCGGTTTCGTTTCGTTTGATCAGAGCCAGCTTGGTTTCGCGCTGAGTTCCGGCGGCGAGCGGATCATTTTCCGCAACGCTGCGAACACGCGCGTGCTGGATGCAGTGAGTTTCGGCGCGCAGGCCAATGGCGTCTCATCCGGCCGCTCTCCGGATGGCGCACCGGGCTTTACGGAGCTGGCCACAAAGACGCCTGGGACGAGCAATGGTGGTCTCCTCATTCGCGACGTCGTGATCAACGAGATCATGTACAGCCCGATCTCGCGCGAGAGCGATGATGAGTTCGTCGAACTGCACAATCGCGGTGTCAGCGCGGCGAACCTCGGGGGCTGGCGCTTGACCGGCGGCGTTGGTTTCACCTTTCCGGCCAGCGCATCCATTCCCGCGAACGGCTACCTCGTCATCGCCCGCAACGCCGCGCGCCTTTTGTCGCGGTATCCAAATCTGAGCGCGAACAAAACGCTCGGCGATTTCAATGGCAGCCTGGGCAACAGCGGCGAACGCATCGCGCTCGCGATGCCCGACCCGTCGTTCGCCACGAACGGCAATGTCATCACGACGAACTTCAATTACGTCGTGGTGGACGAGGTCACTTATCGCGACGGCGGACGCTGGGGTCAATGGTCGGATGGCGGCGGGAGCAGCCTCGAATTGATCGATGCGCGCAGCGACAACCGGCTGGCGGCGAACTGGGCGGACAGCGATGAAACGGCCAAGGCTCCGTGGACCACGGTGGAAGTTCGCGGCGTGCTGGATAACGGGACTTCCGCAGCCGACCAGTTGCAAACGTTGCTGCAAGGCGCGGGCGAATGTCTGATCGACGACGTCGAAGTCCGCACGCTGGCGGGCGTGAATGTGGTGGCGAACTCGACGTTCGAAGGCGGTGCGACGGGTTGGACGGCGGAGGGCACGCAGGAGCAGTCGGGGCTGGAAACGAGTGGAGGTTTCAACAGCACGCAGTCCTATCACGTCCGTGCGACGGAGCGCGGCGACAACCAGGTGAACCGAATCCGTACGCCGTTGACTCCGGCACAGATCAGCGGTGCGACGAATACGATTCGCGCCAGGGTGCGCTGGCTGCGCGGTCATCCGGAGATTCTGTTTCGCCTGCGCGGCAACTGGCTGGAGGCGGCGGTGACGATGGATTTGCCGACGAATCTCGGAACGCCCGGCGCGCGCAACAGCCGCGCGGTGGCGAATGCCGCGCCGGCAATTTCTGACGTGACGCATAACCCGCCGGTTCCGGCGGCGAACGAAGCCGTCATCGTCACGGCACGAGTTCATGATGCCGATGGCGTGGCTTCCGTTCAGGTGCGATACCGCCTCGATCCGAGTGCGACGCTGAACACGGTGACGATGCTCGACAACGGCACGGGCGGCGATGCGGTGGCGGGCGACGGTCTTTATAGCGGGACCATTCCCGGCCAGGCGGTGAACACGCTGGTGGCCTTCCGCGTGCAAGCAACGGATGGCTTCAGCCCCGGCGCGACCGCGACGTTTCCACACGACGCGCCGACGCGAGAATGCCTCGTCCGCTTCGGCGAGAGCGTGCCGACGGGCAACTTCCCGTCGTATCGCATCTGGATGACGCAGGCGTCGTTCAACGCCTGGGACACGCGCAACAATCTCAACAACACGCTGAACGACGTGACGTTCGTGCTCGGCAACCATCGCGTGATCTACAACGCGTCGGCGACGTATGCGGGCAGTCCTTACATCGCGCCGGGATTCAACACGCCAACTGGAAATCGCTGCGGCTACTCCATTGATTTTCCGGCGGACGAACCGATCTTTGGCGACAACGGATTGAACCTCGACTGGCCGGGCGGTCACGGCAACGAGAACACCGCGATCCAGGAACAGATGGCGTACTGGATCACCGACCAGATGAACCTCGCGTTCAGTCACCGCTACTTCATCCGGCTCACGGTCAACGGCGTGACGGACACGCAGCGTGGCGGCGTTTTTGAAGCGGCGCTTCAGCCGGGCACCGACTTCCTGAAGCAATGGTCGCCTGGTGACAGCGATGGCGATTTCTTCCGGATCGATCGCGCGTTCGAGTTCAGCGACGCCGGCGGAACCATTGCCGATCCCGAGCCGCAACTGCGCGTTTACACCACGCCCGATCTGGCGGCGGGCGGCTTGAAGAAGAAGACGGAGAAGTATCGCTGGTACTGGCTCAAGCGCGCGTTCGAGAGCGCGAATGATTACACGCGGGTTTTCGAGATGGCGGATGCGTTGAGCGCGGGCAGCCTGGAGCCTTACACCGCGCACACTGATGCGCTGGCGGATGTGGAGCAGTGGATGGGCATCTTCGCCGCCGAACACATCATCAACAATTTCGACAGTTGGGGCCACGACATCGGGAAGAACATGTACATGTTTTTTCCGGAGAACGGACGCGCGCAGATCTACATGTTCGACCTCGACTGGCTGATGCTGGTGGCGGGCGGCAGCTACCCGGCCAACCCCGGCGCGGCCAGCGCCCAGCTCTTCGTGTGCGATGATCCGGTCATCGCGCGGATGTATACCCATCCTCCGTTCCGCCGCGCTTACTTCCGCTCGGTGGAGAGCGCGGTGAGCAACGCCTTCGTCACGGCGAAGTACGAGGCGTTAATGGATGCGAAGTATGCGTCGCTCGTCGCGAATGGCATCACGTTATGCGACGGCCAGCCGCTCGCCGCGCCGACCGCGTTGAAGACGTGGTTCAGCCAGCGCCGCACGTTCCTGATCAGCCAGCTCAACGGTGTCGCCGCGAACTTCGCCATCACGAACAACAACGGCGGCGACTTCACGGTGAGCACGAACTTGATCACGCTGGCGGGCACCGCGCCGATCGGGGTGAAGGGGATTCGCGTGAACGGCGCGGAGTATCCGGTGACGTGGACGAGCGTCACGAACTGGACGATGCGATTGCTGCTCAACACCGGCCAGACCGCGTTCGCGCTCGAGGCTTTCGACCAGTACGGCAACGTGCTGAGCAACCTGACCGACGGCATCAGCATCACCTCGACGGCGACCAGCGAATCGCCCGAAGGCCGCGTGGTCATCAACGAGATCATGTACAACCCCGGCGTGCCGGATGCGGAGTTCGTCGAGCTTCACAACACCTCGACGACGACGGCGTTCGATCTGTCTGGGTGGCGGTTGAACGGCGTGGACTTCACCTTCCCGAACGGAACCATCATTGATCCTCGCGGCTACCGGGTCGCGGCGAAGGACGTTGCGGCCCTGCTCACGGCCTACGGATCGAACGTCCCGCCAGCGGGCGTCTTCGGCGGCGAGCTGGATGATGGTGGCGAAACCTTGAGCCTCATCCGGCCGGGCGCGACGGCGGACACGGACACGGTCATCGACAGCGTGACGTATGACGACGACGCACCGTGGCCGACGAGTGCGGACGGCGGCGGCTTCTCGTTGCAACTGATCGACGCGAATCAGGACAACAACCGGGTGGCCAACTGGGCGGATGGATCTGGCTGGCGGCTTTATAGTTTCACCGGCCCGTCGGGCATCAATCCGACCAACCTGACTTTCTTCCTGGCGTCGGCAGGGGAGGTGTTGATCGACAACGTTGCGCTCGTCGAGGGAACGGTTCCCGGCGTGGGCAGCAACTACATTCAGAACGGAGATTTCGAGTCCGGCGTGCTGGGTCCGTGGAACGCCATCGGCAATCACGGCGGATCGTCGGTGAGCAGCGCGGCGGCGTTCGAGAGCGACTACAGCCTGCGCATCTCAGGCACCTCCATCGGCACGGCCGGGAATCTCGTTGGCCAGTCCATTTCGGGCATCATCTCGAACCGCACTTACACGTTCAGCTTTTGGTTTCTGCCGAGCACCAACGGCTCCGGCCTGAACATGCGTCTCACGACGGCATTCCGGTCGCCGACTCCGGTGAACTATCGTCCGGTGAGCGCGACGCCCGGCCTCGTGAATTCAGCCGCCGCCGTCCGTCCGCCGTTCCCGCCGGTGTGGATCAACGAACTGTTGCCGAACAATCTCACCGGCAGCACGGACAACGCCGGGGATCGCGAGCCCTGGGTCGAGCTCTATAACGCCGGCACGAACACCATCAGCTTGAGCGGCTGGTATCTGAGCGACAGCTACACGAACCTCCCGCATTGGGCGTTCCCGGCGAACGCGAGCATCAACCCCGGACAGTTCCTGCTCGTGTGGCTTGATGGCGAACCCGGTGAATCCACCGCCAGTGACATGCACGCGAGCTTCCGCCTTTCGCCGACGAACGGCTCGCTCGCGCTGGTGTTCCCGCTCAACTCGACACCTGCGGTTCTCGACTACATCAACTACGATCTCGCCCTGCCAGACCGCTCGCTTGGGTTTTATCCAGACGGAGAAGCCGGGCCGCGTCAGACGTTCTTCATCCCGACGCCCGGTGCGACGAATAGCACCGTCGTGCCGCCGTTGCGGATCTTTATCAATGAATGGATGGCTGTGAACGCGAGCTTCCTGATCGATCCCACCGACGCCACGTTCGACGACTGGTTCGAGCTGTATAATCCCAACGCGACGGTGGCGGATCTCACCGGCTATTCGCTTTCGGATCGGCTCACCGGCACCAGCGGCCGCTGGAACATTCCGGCCGGCACGACCATTCCGGCGCGTGGCTTCCTGTTCGTTTGGGCTGACGAAGACACGGGGATGAATGCGACTGACACCGCCGCTTTACACGCCGGCTTCAAGCTCAGCCAGAGCGGGGAAGCCATCGGCCTGTTCGCGCCGGATGGCAGCCTGGTGGATTCCGTTACCTTCCTCACGCAAACCAATAACGTGAGCCAGGGCCGCTGGCCGGACGGCAACGCGAACGTTTACTTCATGCCCACGCCAACGCCGCGCGCCGCGAATGTGATTCCAGGCACCAAGGAGATTCGCATCGTCGCGACGAGCATCGCTGCGAATGGCGACCTCGTCATCACCTGGAGTTCCGAGGCCGGGAAGACTTACCGCATCCAGTTCCAGGACGACCTCAACGCTTCGGGTTGGACTGATCACGCGGATGTTCTCGCCACCGGTCCGCAGTCGTCGCTGACGATTCCTCGTGGTGCCGCGCCGCAGAGGTTTTATAGAATCCAGTTGCGAAACCCGTGATGGATGAGGGAACCGGAGAACTCGCGGTGGCGGACAAAGGTTTGTCGCCGTGAAGTTTCTCGGGAGGATGGGGTGACCGACGGGACTCGAACCCGCAACAACAAGCTCCACAAGCTTGGACTCTACCATTGAGCTACGGCCACCACTCGAAGTGGACGAAAAATTAAAGCCCTGCCCGGCCTCCGTCAAGCGCTCTCTCAGGCAGGCAGACCCAAAATATCCGGGCGGCTGCGTGATTGCGCCGCCGGGTGGCGGACAGTTAGCCTGCCGACGCATGAAGCCATTGCTGTTGGGAGTCTTGACGCTGTTGGGCGTGGTGTTCACCTCCCGTGGTGCGGCGACGGACCGGCCTCTCGCGACGGATGAGCAGAAGGCGCAGTTGAAGGAAATGCTTCGTATCCTGCCGAAAAGCGAGCCGTGGGAGAAATGGCTCGTGGCGTCTGGCGCGATGCCGCCGAACTTCAACACGCTTCCCACGACCCCTTACCTGCCCGACCCGCTTCGCTTCACGAATGGCCGCGAGGTCAAAGTTGAGGAATGGCTGAAGCGTCGCGCGGAGCTGCTGGCATTGATTCAATATTACATCACCGGCGCATGGCCGGCGGGCCCGGGCAATACGCGCGTGGCGGACCTCAAGCAGCGCGAGGAGGCGGGCTCCACGGTGCAGGAGGTGACGCTGGAATTCGGTCCGAACCGTGCGGCGCGTCTGCATCTGGAAGTGATCATTCCCAACGGCACCGGGCCGTTCCCCGTGTTCATGACGCAAGACACGCATCGACGTTGGGCGCTGATCGCGGTGAGTCGTGGCTACATCGGGGTTGTGTATGCCGGTGCGGATTCGCGGGATGACACCGACGCGTGGCGTTCCATCTGGCCTGCGAGCGATTGGACGAAGCTGACGCGGCGGGCGTGGGCCGCGAGCCGTTGCATCGATTATCTCCACACGCTGCCGATGGTGAACACGAACCAGATCGCGCTCACCGGCCATTCACGCAACGGCAAGACGTCGCTCATCGGCGCGGCGTTGGATCCACGGGTGAACGCCGTCATCTCCAGCAGCTCCGGCGCGGGCGGCGCGTGTTCCTATCGCCTGTTCTCCGAGACGCAATTCGGCGAAGGCATCGAGAACCTCACGCGCGCATTTCCCGACTGGCTGCATCCGCGCCTGCGCTTCTTCGCCGGACGCGAGAACAAGCTGCCGGTCGATCAGCCCGAGCTCATTGCATGCATCGCGCCGCGGCCGTGTTTGATCTCGTCGGCGCTGAACGACAGCGTGGAAAGCGTCTGGGCGATCGAACACACCTACCGCTCTGCGCAGCGCGTTTACGCCCTGCTCGGCAAGGCGGGCGATTTGAATCTGCGCTACCGCTCCGGCGGACACGAGACGCGCGTGGAAGACATCGAGGCGCAGGTGGATTGGCTGGACAGCGTCTTCGGGCGGAAGCCGTTCGCGCTGCCGGACTGCGCCATCTTTCCGACTTACAGCGACTGGCAGAAGCTGAACGAGGAACCCATCGACCCATTGAGCTTTCCCACGAACGGCCTTGGCCCGCTCCTGATCCATGCGGTGGGCGGTGAGATCAAGATCCCCGACGTCTGGACGAAGAAGCGCGACGCGATTCGCGAACGAATCCTCTGGGCGCTCGGCGAGGCGCCGCCCTTTGCGGAGAGCGAGCCGGGCGATTACGGCGTGGAGAAGCTTCACGCCGCGACCTTGCTGGAACGCGCAACGGTCCCCGCTGGCCTGGCGAAACGCTCGATCAACTTCGGCAACTATGTGGCGGGCGATCTGTATTTCCCCACCAACGCGGAGCGCCGCCCGGTGAAGCTGCCTGTGGTGATCTGGCTTCATCCCATCTCGGTCCCGACGGGCTACGCTCCGGGCTATCGGCGCGGTGAACCGCCGCATCTCGCGCTCGCGCGGATGGGCTGCGCGGTCTTCGCCTTTGACCAGGTCGGGAGCGGGTCGCGATTGGAAGAAGTGAAGAACTTCTACGCCCGTTATCCGAAGTGGTCGCTGCTCGGCAAGCACGTGGAGGACACGCTCGCCGCCGTGGAAGCGCTCGGAAAGAACGACCTCATCGACTCGAAACGAATCTGGCTGCTCGGCTACGCGACAGGCGGCATGACGGCGCTGCACGCTGCGGCGTTGGACGCCCGGATTGCTGGCGTGGTTTCCGTGGCGGGCTTCACCCCGATGCGCACGGACACGCCGGAGAAAGGCACCGGCGGCATCGCGCGCTGGGCGGCGTGGATGCCGTTGCTCCCGAAGCTCGGCGCGTTCGCCGGGTATGAAGCGCACATTCCGTATGACTATCACGAAGTCCTTGGAATGATCGCGCCGCGCCCCGCGCTCGTCTTTGCGCCCAAGGTGAATCATCAGGCGACGCTCGCCGATGTTCGCAGTTGCGTGGAAGAAGTGCGACCGCTCTACGAGCTGTATGCCGCGAAGGACGCGTTGAAGTTTGAAGAGCTCGACGACTACAACCACTTCTCGCCGGAGACGCAGAAGGTGGTCTTCGAGCGCTTGAAGCTGGCGGCGGGTTTCTGACGTGGTCCTGTTTCAGTCCTCAAGGCAGGTCCAGCGGAGTGCCTGTGGCCGGGTCTCGTGGTGTTTCCTTTAGGTACGATGGAATCAACTTGGAGAGTTCCGAAGGACGGCTGCCTGTTTCCAACTCATACGCGCGGGCCGCCAGCTTCAATAGCAAGCGTCGGACTTCGAGAGTACGGAGTCCATATTCCTTCTTTGGATCACCCGCCAATGCATTCGCCAATGCGCTGAAAGGATCCGTTTGACGCAGCACATGTTTCTTGAATCCTTCCATGAGCCGGACAAACACGGAGTGCGTCTTGCGTTGCCACTCCATTTCACGAGCGGTTATTTCCTCGAAGCTGTCCCGCTGGCTGTCGATCTCTTCCAGAAAGCGAGCCGCCTGCTTGCACTGTTCAGGGTTTAGTTCTGAGAGAAGATTAGTCATCCGCCGCACAGCTATCGTTTCGCAGGCACTGCCAACCATATAATTGATTAACACGCCGCCCCGCACGGTCGCATGACTGAATCGAACCTGATCCAGACAGAGGGCCAAGGAATTCGTATAGTCCCGCTTTTGCCACCTAAGCTTCGCTTCCGCGTCCATCGCTTGAGCCGCTGCTTTCAGGTTCGGCAGGATACGGGACAGGGAAGATATCCATTGCTCATTCATCTGCACTGGCACGACGCTCGGCAAGCTCAGAGCCTTTCGGATCTCACGGACGATCGGTTCGTTGGTGGCGACCAGAGCAGCGATTTGCTCCAAGGTCATTTCCTTCAGGATTGAGGTGTCTCGCGTGATTCGAGCCGCCTCGCGAACGAGCACGTCGTAACCGTTTGGGTTGGGCAGTTCCGGGAAATGCGAACGTCGGGGAACGATGAGAAAGACGGCGCTCGCGAGGATCGCTGCTGCGATCAGCAGGAGTCCTTTGTGACCTCGGTTGAGTTTCATTCGTGTGCGTCTTGAACTACTTCGCGCCTCTCGGGCTTTTGGCGCTGGCGCTTCCTTCGGCCTTGGCTTTGATTCTTTTCCAGCGCGCATCCCAATCCTCCCAATCGCGGGACCAGTGTTCGCTGGTGAGATTCGTCCGGGCGGATTGCATCATGGTTTCCATGGTGGGGAGCTGGGCCGTCACGGACTTGGTCTCGCCCCATTTCAACTGAGCCTCCAACCAGCAGAGGTGGTTCTCGGGATAGTCGGGGACGCGTTCGGTTGCCTTCTGGAGATGTTGGCGGGCTTTGCTGCGGCTGCCGAGGCTGAGCGGCCAGCCGGGTGCGTCGAGGTAGAGCAATCCGAGCGAGCGTTCGGCGGCGGCGTAGTTGAACTTGGCGTCCAAGGCGATGGACTTCTGCCAGGCAGCTTCCATTTCGTCGAGCAGCCCGAGCGCGGTGAAGAGTTTGGTGCGAGCGAGCTGGCCGAGGTTCACGCCGAGATAGAAGTAAGCCGCTGCGGAGTTCGAGCTCAGCTCAATCGCCCGTTTGCTCGCGGTGATGCCTTGTTCGGCCAGGGTGGCGCGCTGGGTGTCGTTGGTGGAAAAGTCGGCGCGTTCGAAGCAGGCGCGGGCGAAATGCCACGCCGTCTGGCTGTTCGTGGGGTCGAGCGCAAGCTTCCCCATTGCCTCGACATAGCTGTTATGAACGCGGTTGGAGTGCGCACCGGACGATGCTGCGGGCAGGGCGGGGATGGAGGCGGCGGCGGCGGTGAGAAGAGGTGTGCAGAGGAACGAAACACCAAACACCAAGATCCAAACACCAAAGAAACCCCAAACTCCAAACACGAAACGATGGAGGCTCCCTGAGCCACTTGGACCTGTGAACTTGGACCGGGGACTTGGGAGTTTTTTAAGGGTTGCGCTCATTTCGACTGAACTTATTATGTGCTCGTGCAATTCGTTTGGAAGCCAGCCTGGTTGCTTGCTCTCGTCGCGCTGACATTGGTCGGCGGCGGGTGTAGCGGGCTGAACACGACTCAGGGCGTGTCGCCTGCGAGCTTTCTGCTGCCTGGATTCTTTGGCCAGTTGCCGCCGAATCCAGCGACGACGCCCGGCTCACTTCCGGCGGAAGCGTCTGTCCAAACCATCGCACAATCAAACTAATCCTATGCGGTTCCCCCTCGCGCTCACAGCCAAGATCGCCTCCCACATCATCAAGCACAAGCTGCGCAAGACACCGAAGTTTTCGATGGTGTTGCAGCTGGAGCCGTTGCACACCTGCAACCTCACCTGCACCGGCTGCGGGCGGATTCGCGAGTATTCCACGAACCTCAAGGACATGATGAGCCTGGAGGATTGCCTCGGCTCCGCTGTCGAGTGCGATGCGCCGATGGTCTCGATTTGCGGCGGCGAACCGCTGATCTATCCGAAGATCGAGGAGCTCGTTGTCGGGCTGCGCGAGCAGGGCCGCGTCATCTACATCTGCACGAACGGCGTTTTCATGCGCAAGAAAATGCGCGACTTCATGGCGGCACATTACGGACCGGCGATGGAGGTCAAGCTCGTGAAGCTGCTCGCTGAGAAGCTCGTGTCCGAGAAGGACGCCGAAGTCATCCGCAAGGCTGACGACAAGGCCCGCGCCAAGGTCACCATCTCCCCGAACAAGTGGATGTATTGGAACGTTCACGTGGACGGCCTCGAATACACTCACGACCTCATCGTCGAGCGTGAAGGCGTCTTCAAGGAATGCATTGAAGCCATCAAGATGGCGAAGATTCTCGGCTACCAAGTCGCGACAAACACGACCGTTTACAAGGAAACCGACGTGCAGGAGCTGGAAGACATGTTCAGCTACCTCTCTTCGCTCGAAGTGGACGGCCACACGATCTCGCCCGGCTACGATTACGACGCCGCCAAGAAGGACATGGTCAAACGCCTGGGCAAACAGCCGGAAGATTTCTTCATGACCCGCGCGATGACGCGTCAGAAATTTGCGAAGATCGAGGACTGGGGCAAGCGCTTCACCATCTTCGGCACACCGGTCTATCAGGAATTCCTCTCCGGCAAACGCGAGCTGACCTGCACGGCCTGGGCGATTCCGACGCGCAACATCCGTGGCTGGAAAGCGCCGTGCTACCTGATGACGGACGGCCACTACGCTGGTTATCAAGAGATGCTGCGCGAAGTGAAGTGGGAGAATTACGGCGTGGTGGACGGCAAGGCGCGCGACCCGCGTTGCGAGAACTGCATGGTCCACTGCGGCTACGATCCGAGCGGCGCTCTCGGCACGAACTATCAGTCCGGCGATAACTGGAAGAATTTCCGATACAACTTCGGTGCGAAGCCCAAGCCGTATCTGGCGGGCGCGAGCGTGAAGGCGTTCAACGGCGTCTCCATCGGCAAAGGCCATCTGGCCGAGGCGAAGGCTGCGATCAATTCACCGCGAGCAGCCGCCAACGGCGCGCAGGCCGCATTCTCCCGCAAGGAAGAAACTCACACGCACGAACACGAAGCCGGCGGCGGCTGTGGCTCCGGTGACACGTCGGAGCGCGATGATCTGCTCGCGAAGATCGCGGCGAAGAAGGAGTCGTAACCATCATGCACCTCGTCGGCAATCGTCAGGGCCGAAAAGTCGTCCGCTGGGGGCACGTCGCCTTGAATCTGCTGGCGTTCAGCGCCATTGCCGCTATCGCGTCGGCGGGGATTTACCTTGTCGTGGCGAAACCGTGGAACCCGGTCATTCTCCTCGTGGGACCGGCAGTGGGATTCATCGCCACCATCGGCTCGCTTCTTGTCTCGTTACGCACGCCCATCCGTCAGTTGCCTATTCTCACCTGGTACCCGGATTGATCCGGGACGCCATCCGACGCCAGCCTTCGCCTTCCCCCTTGTTTGGCCGGGAAAGCCTCCGCTAGACTCCGCGCATGTTCACCCGATTCCTGCGAGGCCTGGTTTTCACCTTCCTGATTTCATCCGCAGCGACGGCGGCGGAAGTGGCGACCAACGCCGGACTTCGCCTTGCTCGCTTCGACGTGGATGCAACACCGCCGGTGGGCAGCCATCTCGCCTACGATCCCGTGACGAACACCTGGGATATGACCCTGCGTGCGCGCGGCGTGGTGTTGCTCGGTGCGGGAGCGCCGATCGTGCTGTGCGCGGTGGATTGGATCGGGATCGCGAACGAGGGCCATGATGCGTTCCGTCTCGCCATCGCGAACGCCGCAGGCACGGTTCCAGGCCGCGTCACAGTCCATGCCTTGCATCAGCATGACGCGCCGGATTGCGACTTCGGCGCGGAGAAAGTTCTGAAGGACGCGGGTCTCGATCCCATCAACTACGACGGAACCTTCGCGCGTGAAGTCATCCGCCGCCTGGAAAAGTCCGTTCGCGAAGCCATCGCCCAGGCGCAACCGATTACGCATCTTGGATTGGGCCAGGCCGAGGTTCGCGAAGTCGCCTCCAACCGCCGCCTCATCGGGCCCGACGGCAAAGTCCGCACCCGCTACACCGCCACGAAAGATCCCGCGATGCGCGCCGAGCCGGAGGGCGTGATTGATCCCGTCGTCTCGCTCGTGAGCTTTTGGAACGACGACGTGCCACTCGCCGTGCTCAGCTACTACGCCACGCATCCGCAGAGCTATTACCGCACGGGCATTCCGAATCCCGACTTCCCTGGGATGGCGCGTTTCTTCCGGCAGTTGGAAATCCCCGAAGCCTTGCACGTCCACTTCAACGGCGCAGGTGGCAACATTGGCGCGGGAAAATACAACGACGGCGCACCATCGAACCGTGTCGTGCTCGCCCGTCGTGTCGCGGACGGGATGAAGCGGGCGTGGGATGCCACGAAGCGTGAGCCGATTGCGCCGGGCGCGATTGGCTGGGCAGTGGAGCAAGTCCAGTTGCCACCGGCAAAGCATCTCAAGATCGAGGAACTTCAGGCGCAGTTGAAGGGACGCCAGGCTGCGTTCTTCCTCCAGGGCGGCTCGTCGAAGATTGCGTGGCTGCGGCGGCGCGAGGCTGGACGCCCGCTCGAAGTCACCTGCCTCACGCTCGGCCGGGCGCGCATTCTGCACATGCCAGGCGAGCTTTTCGTGGAATATCAGCTCGCGGCCAAGGCGCAACGCCCCGATCAGTTCGTGGCGATGGCGGCGTATGGCGACTACGGCCCCGGCTACATCGGAACGGCCATCGCCTACGAGCAAGGCGGCTACGAAACCAGCCCAGCCTCATCCAACGTCGCGCCAGAGGTGGAAGGGGTCCTGATGTCCGCCATGCGCAAGCTGCTTGGGACGAAACCGTGAACCCGATCCCTTGACTACACCAAATGCAGTGTGCTACCAACACTCACGCCACAATTAGCGGTAGCGTGGCGCACATTGTATGCGTTGTCCCAAATGCGGCTGTCAGGACGATAAGGTGATCGATTCACGCGCCTCCGGCGGTGGAACGACCATCCGCCGTCGTCGTGAATGCCTCGGTTGCGAGCATCGCTACACTACTTACGAGGAGATTGAGCAGCCGCACTTGATGGTGCTCAAGCGCGATGGGCGGTTTGAGGAGCTTTCCCGGGACAAGCTCATCGCCAGCATCCAGAAGGCTTGCCAGAAGCGGCCGGTCACGCAGGGGGCCATCACCGAGCTCGTCGAAAACATCATCGCGGATCTCGGTGGTAACTTTGACCGCGAGGTTCCCTACGGCGCAGTCGGCACGCGCGTGATGGAAGGTCTGCGGGAGCTGGACCCCGTCGCCTATGTTCGTTACGCGAGCATTTACCGACGCTTCGAGGAAGCCACCGATTTCGTCCAAGAAGTCAAAAAGCTGGAAAAGCCTTATGATACTCTTACGGCCAGATTGCCTGGTATTTAGAACCATTGAGGGCGAGGACATCCCTTGCTCCGCGCACGAGGTCACCGTCGAGCTGATGGGTGATTCGGCCAAATGGCTCGACGCCGATCTCGTCGGCCACGCGGCCGAAGCGGTCCTGCATTACTTCAAGTCCGAGAAAGGCCAGAACACCGTCTCCGTTGGCGAATTCTCCGAGGCGCTCGAGCGTGTGCTGCGTGGTCTGGGTCTCGATGTCAAGGCAGCGGGCAAGGACACGCCGTCATTCAAAACCGGCGATTCTTCGCCGATGACGCCTCCGCGCGTTGTCGAGGCAGACCTGCGCCTGCTGGCGGGCGAATCCGATCTTGGCGGCGAGCTCGTCTTCTTCCCGCGCCTGCGCGATGTCGTCCGCCGCGAGCTCGATGGCAGTCCGAAAGTTCTGCGTTTTAGCGGGCTTCGCGATTGCGTGAAGCAACTTACTGGCGCGAAGCGTTGGAGCGCGGATTGCCAGTCGCTGAACGATCAGATCGTCGATTACCTCCGCAACTCCCTTCGGTCCGAACAATCCGGCTCCAACTGCGCGATGGTCGTGTGTTGAAGTCGCCGCTCCCATGACCCTGTTTGAAAAGATTGCCGCCGGCCAGATTCCGGCGCAGATCGTTTACCAAGACGACCTCGTCTTCGCCTTCCGCGACATCAGCCCGCAAGCACCGACTCACATCCTGATCGTGCCGAAAAAACCGATCCCGCGCATCGGCGAAGCGGGCGTGGAAGACCAGGCATTGCTCGGCCATCTGCTGCTGAAAGCGGCGGAGGTCGCGGCGAAGGTGGGATTGAACGATGGAGGCTATCGTCTCGTGATCAACAACGGTCGCGACGGCGGAGAATCCGTCCCGCACCTGCACTGTCACATCCTCGGTGGCCGCCCGATGGCCTGGCCTCCGGGCTGACCGCTCGGAGCTCCCGGAAGAGTTCCCTAGCCTTTCAATTTCCCGATCCGCCAGAGCATCCACGTCATTTCCTCGATGAACGACGCTCGGCTGGGATAAGGAAACAGCTCGGGCGGTTCCTGGCTTGCCTTCAACGCGCCACGATTCAGCCCTGCGTGCGGCACCTGCGCCACGAGCATTTGAATCAGCACGACGAAGTTCAAAGCGAGATCATCGCTCATGCGTGAGCCGAGGCCGTCGAATAGAAATTCATCCGCAGCGATGGTGTGGCGCGTGGTGCCGTCCCGCAGGAAAATCTCCAGCAACATGTGATAACGCTCCTCGTCACCCGGCTTGAGCACTCCGCTCTCATCCAGCGGCGCGGTGGCCGTGGAGCGCAACTGAGCCTCCTCCTTTGCGCTGCGATGCTTTCTCACCTCGCCCGTCCGCACGTAGCCCGCCGCGATGAACAGGATGTCCGCCCACGGCACGTCGGAAGCTTGATTCAACGAATCGTATGTGAGCAAATGGGCCGGGCCGAACTCGACCCGCTTGGTGACTTTACCGAGCGGAATCGTCGGAAGCGCAGATTCCTTCACCAGCTCAGTTTCGACGCCCTCCGCCTGAAGCGCTGCCTGCAACGCACCCGCGTTCTCCTCATCCACTCCGCGCAGCAGGACTCCGTACGCATCATGCGCCGCGTTTTGCGCGTCGATGTCACGGAGATAGGGCGACACGCTGAACGCGCGCTTGAGCGCCTCGACGTCCGGGACCACCAATTCTTTCTGCAAGATTGCGAATGACATAACCGTCTGTGCTAAACGTGACCAACCTGCTCGATTCGCGCAACCCCGGAACCGCACAGCCACCGGGACTAATTGGCGGGGACGCGGGCAAAATAGATCAATCCGTGGTTTGCCCTATCGCCTCAGACTCGTAACTATTGGCGGTAATAGCAGTCATAGCTTTATGCCGCCCATGGTTGACCAATCAACATCGTCGCGCGTCGGGAACGGAATGTGTTCTCAAACGTTGATCGTTCTCGGTGCGATGCTTCTCGCCGCTGCGGAAAGCTTTGGTGCCACCAGCAGTTCCTCCGAAACCCGCTTCCGCGAGCAAGTCCAGCCGTTGCTGACGAAGTATTGCTACGATTGCCACGGCGAGGGGATGGACAAAGGGAAAGTGAGTTTCGACGAATTCAAGTCGCACCAGGACATGCTCGGCAAGCGCGACCTCTGGCTCGCCGTCCTCAAGAACGTCCGTGCTGGCGTCATGCCGCCGGAGAAGAAGCCGCGTCCCTCCGCCGACGAACTGCACGTCTTGGAGAATTGGATCAAGGGCGAAGTCTTCACCATCGACCCGGAGAATCCTGATCCCGGTCGCGTCACACTGCGCCGCCTCAATCGTGAGGAATACCGGAACACCATCCGCGACCTGATGGGCTTCGACTTCAAGGTGCAGGACGAGCTTCCACCCGACGACACCGGCTACGGCTTCGACAACATCGGCGACGTGCTCACGACTTCCCCGATGCTCCTCGAAAAATACATGCAGGCGGCGGAGACCATCGTCAGCAGTGCTGTGCCGCGCGTGGGCCGCGTGATTGCGGACCGCACGTTCAACGGGAACTCCTTCCGCAACGCCGACGAGAAGCGCAAGGGCGAACGGCATTCGTTCTACGACGAGACGAGGCTCAACCAGACGTTCAAGGTGCAGATCGGCGGCAGCTACCGGGTCGCGCTCGAATACGACATCCTTGGCCAGTTCGACTTCGACCCCGGCCGTGTGCGCGCCGTGTTCCGGATCGACGACCGGGAGGTTTGGGCTGAAGAACTTCGATGGCAGAACGGGAAGAAGTTCCGCCATGAATTCGATGAGGCATGGAGACCGGGCGAACACCGGTTCACGCTTGAGCTTCACCCGCTCACGCCCGTCGCGGATAAGAAGAACTCCCTCGATTTCCGATTGCTCAACGTTCGTCTTGAAGGCCCGACCGAGAAGGAACACTGGGTCCGCCCGAAGAACTTCGCTCTCTTCTTCACCAAGGATGTGCCGGAAGGAAAATCCGCCCGCCGCCAGTACGCCCGCGACATCCTGAGTCGTTTCGCGACGCGCGCATTCCGTCGTCCCGTGGACAAGAAGTCGCTCGACCGCCTCGTCGGAATTGCCGAGAGCAGCTACTCCGAGAAGGGCAAACGTTTCGAGGACGGCATTGCGCAGGCGATGATTCCCGTGCTCGCCTCGCCCCGCTTTCTCTTCCGCGTTGAGGAAACAGAAGCCGTCGCCTCTGCGACCAGCCATCCGTTCGTCGATGAATACGCGCTCGCCTCGCGTCTCTCCTATTTCCTCTGGTCCACGATGCCGGATGAGGGTCTCTTCCGCCTCGCCGAGCGTCACGAGCTTCGCAAGAACCTCGACGCGCAGGTGAAGCGCATGCTGGCGGATTCGCGCTCCGAGGCGCTCATCGAGAACTTCGTCGGGCAATGGCTCCAGGTGCGCGACGTCGAGGGCATCGACATCAACGC
>CAMCCU010000038.1 GCA_945872975.1 Pedosphaera parvula Ellin514 | reverse complement strand
AGCGCGATGACGGCGGCGAGCAGCAGCGGATTTCTCCATCGCGTCGGAACACTGGCCAACGTGAGCGCGACGGCGAAGCCCAGCGCGGCGGCGAACACGGTGGTGAGGCCGCTGACGAGCAGGCTGTTTTGGAGCAGCGGCCAGTTCATCGCACGTCACTCCTCCGCGAAGAGATATTTCAGGTCGTCCAGCGTGAGGCTCTTGGCGAAGGTTTCCTCGCCCAGCACGTCGTCGGCGATGGCGGCCTTGGTCTTTTGCAGGGCGCGGATTTTCTCCTCGATGCTGCTCTTCATCAGCAGGCGGTAGGCGATGACCTTGTTCTTCTGGCCGATGCGATGCGTGCGGTCGATGGCCTGCGCCTCGACGGCGGGATTCCACCACGGATCGAAGAGCACGACGTAGGACGCGGCCGTGAGGTTGAGGCCGAAGCCGCCGGCCTTGAGCGAGATGAGGAAGACGGCGGAGCCTTTCGCACCTTGAAATTCCTTCACCAGTTCGCCGCGATTATCGGTCTCGCCGGTGAGATAGAAGTGCTGCCAGTCGCGCGCCTTCACGGTCTCGCGCACGATCTCGAGCAGGCTGACGAACTGCGAGAAGACGAGAACCTTGTGGCCTTCCTCCATGAGCGGTTCAAGCAGATCAACGAGGGCGTTGAGCTTCGCGCTGTCGGACTCGCGGAGCTTCTTGTCCACCAGCGCCGGGTGGCAGCAGATCTGGCGCAGACGAAGGAGCGAGGTGAGAAAGTTAAAGCGGTTCTCGTTCAAGTCCTGCTTCGTCTTCACCTTGAGCAGGAGCTGCTGGGTGCGCTTGAACTCGGCGCGATAAAGCGTCCTTTGTTCGCCTTCGAGTTCGCAGAGCAAATCTTCCTCGATGCGGTCGGGCAGATCTTTCGCGACCTGATTCTTCGTGCGACGCAGAAGGAACGGGCGCACGCGGGAGGCGAGGCGACGTCGGGCGAGCGGGTCGTCGGTGGCGTTGAACTTCTTCGTGAACTGCGAGCGGTTGCCGAGCACGCCAGGCATGGCAAAGGCGAGGATGCTCCAGAGATCGAGCAAGCGATTCTCAATGGGCGTGCCGCTGAGGGCGAGGCGATGTTCGGCCTGCAAGGCGCGGGCGGACTGCGCGGTCTGGGAGTCGGGGTTCTTGATGTATTGCGCCTCGTCGAGAATGACGGCGTGCCAGGGCAGCTTGGTGATCTCGGGGCTGAGGCTGCGCAGGTGCGGGTAATGGATGACGATGAGATCGCATTCGACGCGAGCCTTGGCGAGCGCATCGGCATCTTCGCCGCGCCAGAGTCGGACGCGCAGGCCGGGGAGGAAGCGCTCGGTTTCGGAACGCCAGTTGTCCATCACGCTCTTGGGGCAGACGACGAGCGAAGGTTGCAGGCCACGGCTGGAAGTGAGCGGCTGTTCGCGCAGCCAGGCGATCCAGGCGAGGGCTTGGAGCGTTTTGCCGAGGCCCATATCGTCCGCGAGCACGCCGCCGAAACGGTTCGCCGTGAGGTAGGCGAGGAAGTGGAAGCCTTCGATCTGGTACGGACGAAGATCAGCGCGGATGCCGGCGGGCACAGGCGGATTGACGCGGGCCTTCAGCTCGCTGGCGCGACGATGGATCTTCTCGACCTGCTCCTCGGGCAGAAATTTCTTCGCGGCAACGTCGGCGAGCTGGAAGGCGTGGAGCCGTTGTGGTTCGGCGGTGAAGTCGCGCGCGTCGAGGCCGAGGCGGGAAAGATTTTGGTCCTCTTCGTCCGTGAGATTGAACTGAAGACGACGCCAACCTTTCTTGCCCAGGCGCACGTAGCCGCCCTTGGCGTTGAGGAGAATCTTCAACTCTTCCTGCGTCAGCTCGGTGTCGGAGACGTTGAGCACGACTTTGAGATCGAACCAATCGACGCCGGATTCCTGGACATCGAGCTTTACGCTGCCGGCAACGGGGTTGTTGCGGAGGGAGGCGAGCTCGCGGTCGAGATGGACTTCGACGTTCGACGGCAGCGCGGCCAGCCAGGGGACGAAGGTGTCGGGGAAAGTCTTGGTGAGCCGGATGCGCCAGCTGTTCTGGCCGTAGCTGTCCCACTTGGCGCCTACGGCCTGGAAGAGCTGTGGGAAATGATGGAGAGCGCCGCGATTGAAGATGGGGATGCGTTCGTCGGCGTCAGTTTTTGGTTTCTTGGCGGCCTCGTAATCCGAGGGCACGAACCAGCCGTTGTAACCGAGCGTCTCCGTCGCCGCGCCCTCGGCCACGGCTTCGGCGCGGACGTAAACGGAATCCTTCTCGCTGCCGACGTAGTCCGGCTTGAGGTCGCAGTAGAGGTTGACCTTGTAGGTGACGGGCCGGGTGCGGCCGGCGAGACGCGGCGGCAGTTCGACGCCGAGTCCGCTCAGAAAGGTGACGCCGGCGGCGGTCTCGATGGCGGGTGCGGGAATGACCAGTTCACTCACATGACCCAGGCCGTGCGGCGGCGGCCCGGAATATATCGCGCTGGACGTGACGTAGAGGGTGGGCAGGCCGGGAAGCATCAACAGGACGTAGGGTGCGGCGCTGCCGTCGGCTCGGACGAGGCGCAGCACGTAGTCGCCTTCTTCGCCCTCGGCGGCAACGACGTCCATGCGGAGCATTCCTTCCGGCCGCTCCAATGGCTTGCCATCGCGCGTGACGATGCGCTCGGCCAGCATCGGGAGACGCAGGATGCGATTGAGCACCTTCACGGTTTCAGGCGAATCGTAGCGGAGATTGTTCCACGTGTAGTAGTCGTAGGGTTTGTAAATGACGCCCCAGAGCGTGGCGGCTTCGGGCGTGAGCTGGAGCGCGCCGTTCTCGTACTCGTTCATCAGCTTCCGCGCTTGAGTCTGCTTGAGATCCAGGAAGGGCTGCTCGGGCGAGTTGCGCCACTGGATGGACACCGTCTCCAAGTCGATGGCGAGCCGCAAATCGAGCAGTGTGGCAGAGGCGGACGCGCTTTGTTCGCGATGCACCGCCGCGAGCAAGCCCTGCCAGTGGGCGACTTCCTTTCCGCGTTGCCACGCCTTCATCTGCGGCTCGATGACGCTGAAGTCGGTGACGCCTTTCATGAAGTCCGGCACCGCCAGGCGGCGACGTCGCAGCTCCCACGCGCAATAGAGCCACAGCTCGTAGTCGTCGCTGGGCGGCCTGGGCCAGAGATCAAGTTTGACCCAGCTGTAATCGCTCACACCCGGCGCAATGAGACGAAGATCGTAGGACATGAGCCCGTCGTTGGATTGCCGCACTTTTTGGAACAGCGCCTGCACCTGGAGCAGGAACGCGGCTTCTTTCGCGTTGGGCTGGCGTCCCAAAGATTCGGTCACGCGCACGACGACAGGCGACACCGGCACGAGCGGCGCGGAAGCAGATTTGGCGGTGGACTTGGACTGTTTCTTCGCCTTCGCACTTTGCGCCGGCGGGTTGACGCTCAGAGAGGCTGGTGGAAAATCCGCCGCCTGTTTTTGAAAGGCGAGCATGGCGGCGTAGATGTGCTTGCACTCGTAACCAACGGGGCAGGTGCATTCGCCATCCCATTCGCCACTCCCGTAGAACAGTGTGACCTCGTAGTCCATGCTGCCGCGCACCGTCGCCGAATAACGCGCGCCCGGCTCATCGCACCGCAACTGAAGCACGGCGTTGTATTTGAAATAATGCGTGCCGCGTCCCGCCGTCGTGCGATCAAACTCGCCGAGGTAGCGTTTGATCGAGTCCGCATTTAGCAGGGGGTTTTCGGTAGTCATTCTACGAATGGCGTGAGCTTAATCTGACGCCTCTCTCTGGCAAGCGGTGATACACGAACCAGCCAGGCTCGTTTCGTTTTAGGCTTCGACTCCAACGGCTTCCTTGATCCCGCGTAGCCCTCGTTCCGCGAGACGTTCCTGCAACCCCGTCACGATCGTGCGCGTGATGGCCGGGCCTTCATAGACAAGCCCGGTGTAAATCTGAATCAGGCTCGCGCCGGCGGTGATCTTCTCCCACGCATCCGCGGCGTTGAAAATTCCGCCGACGCCGATGATTGGCAGCTTGCCGTGGGTCTGGCAGTGGAGATGGCGGATGACTTCGGTGCTGCGGGCACCGAGCGGCTTGCCGCTGAGTCCACCCGTTTCGGCATAGACCCGTTGCAGCTCGGCGTCGTTGGTGGATGGGCGGGCAATGGTCGTGTTCGTCGCCACGATGCCGGCGAGCTGACGCGGGCCGACGAGTTCGAGAATTTCATCCAGCGCTTCAAACGTGAGGTCTGGCGCGACTTTGACGAGAATGGGTTTGGCCGACGCTGAAGTGCCAGCGCACCGGGCGTTGACCTCCTGAAGCGCGGCGAGAATTTCGTCGAGCGCGGCCTTGTCCTGGAGCTGGCGCAGATTTGGCGTGTTGGGCGAGCTGACGTTGACGACGAAGAAGTCGGCGTGCGGCCAAAGAAGGCGAAGCGAGCTGGAGTAGTCCCCGGCCGCGTTTTCAAGCGGCGTGATCTTCGATTTGCCGAGGTTGATGCCGACGGGATGTGTGGGCCAGCGTCCGAGCGCGCGCCAGTTCGCAAGACGGTTGGCGAGGGCTTCCGCGCCGGGATTGTTGAACCCCATGCGATTGATGAGCGCCTCATCGGGCACGGCGCGGAACATGCGCGGCACGGGATTGCCCGGCTGCGCGTGCCATGTGACGCCGCCAAGTTCGCTGAAGCCAAAGCCGAGCGAAGGCCACACGGGTGCGGCGGCGGCTTGCTTGTCCATGCCGGCAGCGAGGCCGACTGGATTGGGGAACTTCAGCCCGAACGCGTGAACCGGCAGCGCGGGCGCGCCGTAGAACGCATCAAGCGCATCACACAAAGCTGGGTGACGACCGGCCTTGCCGAGCGCGGCAAGGGTGCGGTTGTGAATCTCTTCGGACTCGTGCGCAAAGAGCGCCGGACGGATGAACGTGCGGTAGAACCACGACATGCGCCGAGGATAGCGGCTGCCGTCTCATTAGTGAATCGAGAATCGGTCTCCGGCAAAACGCTCGACCTGCTCTCCCGGTTGAGCTTTAACTTCTCGCACGATTCATGAAGCCAAACTGCCTTGGTCCCACCTTGAAACTGCTCGTCGCAACGGTCGTCTTGATGACGCTCGTGGGCTGCAGCTCGCTGCCACCCCAGCCCGCCATGAACCTTTCCGAGCCGGGCTGGGTGGTCCGCGAAGGTCAGGCGGTCTGGAAATCGAAGCCAGACGCCCTGGGCATTTCGGGACGCCTGCTGGTGGCGATGCATTGGAACGGCTGCAACGTCGTCCAGTTCACCCCGACGAACGGTCCAGTCGTGAGCGCGCAATCCACCACCAATGCCTGGCAGGTGCAGTTCGCAGGGCAGAACAAGCTTTCCACTGGACGCGGCAAAGCGCCGGAACGAAGCGTGTGGTTGCAACTTCCGGGAGCGCTGCTGGGAAACAGCGCGGAGGAGACGGACTGGATCATGACGCGGGAGCGCGGTGTCCCGTGGCGTTTCAAGAATGATTTAACCGGCGAGTCGCTGGAAGGGGCGCTCAAGACCACGCGTTCGCCGGCGAAACATCGGGTGCAGCCCGACGAACACATCATCCGGGTCGTCCGCCGTTATGGAATCTCTGTTGAAGCGTTGCGCGCTGTGAATCCCGGACGGGACCTCGATTGGTTTCGGATCGGGAACGAGATCAACCTGCCTGCGGTTGCCGCACCTTTGCCTTGAATACAGCGAGTGCTCTGATTCTTTTCGAGGACGACGACTTGCTGGTGATCAACAAGCCCGGCGGGATGAACACCCATGCTCCCGCGCCTCATGCCGGAGAAGGGATTTACGACTGGCTCCGGCATCGCGAGCCGCGCTGGGCGACGCTCGCCATCATTCATCGCCTCGATAAGGAAACCTCGGGCGTCATGGTTTTCGGGAAGACCTCGCTCGCGAACAAATCGCTTACGGAACAGTTCGCACAACATCTCGTCCGCAAGCGCTACGTGTTGCGCACGGATCGTCCGGTGCCGGGCGAGGCGTTGGTGGCGGAATCTGCGCTGGTTCGGCTGGGGGAGAAATATATCAGCCGCCCGTTGCACGCCGGATGCGATCGCGCGGAGACGCGCTTCCGCGTGTTGAGTCGCGAAGCCGGCACAACCCTGGTCGAAGCCGAACCCGTCACCGGGCGCACGCATCAGATTCGCGTGCATGCGGCGGAACACAGCTTCCCGATTTTGGGCGACGCGCTGTATGGCGGGAGCGAGTGGCGACGGGTGTGTCTCCACGCCGCTTCGCTGACCTTGCGCCATCCCGCGAGCGGAGAATCAATGACCTTCAACGCGCCGCCGCTGTTCGATGTCGATCCGCGACTGGCTCTTCGGACTGCGGTCATCGATCCGCAGCAAACCGACGCCTGCCGGCTGATTCACGGCGCGAGCGACGGCTGGCCCGGTTGGCATGTGGATCGGCTGGGTGACTTCCTCCTCTCGCAATCCGAGCATCCGCTCACCGCCAGCCAGCAGGCTCATCTCGCGACGCTGCCCGCCGCTAGGGGGATTTATCACAAGCTGCTCAATCGTCAGGTGCGCCGGACTTCCGTCGATGAAGCCTCCGCTCAACTCGTCTCTGGAGAAGCGGCCCCGGAGCGTTTCACGATTCGCGAGAACGGACTCCGGTTCGAGCTCAGCTTCAGCGAAGGGTATTCCGTCGGATTGTTTCTTGATCAACGGGACAATCGCCGCCGCTTCCTGGCGAACCACGTGAGTGCGGGCTTTCCGGTGCTTGAACGCGGCGCAGCGGGCGCGGAAGTTCTGAACGCCTTCGCCTATACGTGTGGATTCTCCGTGTGCGCCGCGAAGGCTGGCGCGCGCACCACGAGCCTCGACCTGTCGAAGAAATATCTGGAATGGGGCCGGCGAAACTTCGCGCTGAACGACCTCGATCCCGCAGCGCATGACTTCATCTTCGGCGATGTCTTCGACTGGTTCCGTCGCCTCGCGAAGAAGCAGCGCGCCTATGACGTGATCGTGCTGGATCCGCCCACCTTCTCGCAATCGAAGGAGCATGGGGCGTTTCGCGCGGAGAAGGATTACGGAAAGCTCGTCACCGCCGCCTTGCCGCTGCTGAAGCCCGGCGGCGTGTTGCTGGCCTCGACCAATGCCGCCGGCCTGGAGCCGGAGAGTTTCCTGGAAGTCATCCGCAGCTCGGCCAGCGACGCCCGTCGCAGAATCACGCAGCAGCACTACGTGCCGCAGCCGCCGGACTTTCCCATCTCGCGCGCCGAGCCCGCCTACCTCAAGACGGTCTGGCTGCGGGTGAGTTGAGGGGAGGGGCGTAAAAAGTGAAACGGAAGGAGTCGGTGCGGGATTTACGTTTCACGTTTTACGAATCACGTTTGTCGTTTGAGGCGGCCATTGGTTCTCCGCAGAAAAGTTCGTCATTTTCGTTAAGCCGTTCCTTTTCCCGCCGATGACTGGGGAGCCGCGTCGGGTGAAACTGAACCGTTCACCCTGCGAATCCGGCCAGTTACGTATGCCGACACAAACCGATGAAGCCAGCGACTACGACTTCATCATCAATTTGATCTACGAGCGCAGCCGCATCCGTCTGCATGACGGGAAGCAGCAGCTTATCCGCGCGCGGCTGGGCAAGAGGATGCGGCATCATGGCTTTGAGACGCTCGGTCAATACTGTGATTACCTGCGGCGTACCGGGGACGAGGATGAGATCACCCACATGGTGGATGCGCTGAGCACCAACTACACCCAGTTCCTGCGGGAGAAGGACCACTTCGATTTCCTCGTTGGCACCGCCCTGCCCAAGCTGGTCGGCAATCGCAAAAAGTTTAACATCTGGAGCGCCCCGTGCGCCACCGGGGAAGAAGCCTACAGCATTGCCTTCTATCTTTCGGAGCACTTTCCGATCGCGTCGGGCTGGGACTGGAAGATTCATGCCACCGATGTCTCAACGAAGGCCTTGAACGTCGCGCAGAAGGGCGTCTATCAGGAGGAACGCCTCGCCTCTCTTCCTCCGGACTGGTGGCGCAAATACTTTCAGAAGGGCCAGGGGGATTTCGAGGGATGCTACCGGGTCAAGCAGCCGCTCATGGACCGGATTCAGTTCAAGAACGTGAATCTTCTCGGCAACTACTCCATGACGGAGCAGTTCGAAGTCATCTTCTGCCGCAACATGATGATTTACTTTGATCGTCCGACCCAGGAACAGCTCGTCCAGCGCCTCTCGCAATTCCTCGTGCCGAACGGCTACCTGCTGATCGGCCATTCCGAAAGCTTGAACGGCCTGAACATCGGCCTGCGCTGCCTCAAGCCCAGCATCTACCAGAAGGAGAAGGCCTGACCCATGCCGGCACCTTCACTAACGGGCTTCAACCAGAAAGTTATCGTCGGCATCGCTGAAATGGTCGCGTCGAACAACCAGAACGTCACCCTCACGACCTATTCGCTGGGGTCGTGCCTCGGGATCGCGATTTATGATCCGGTAGTCAAAGCGGGAGGGCTCCTCCACATCATGCTGCCGGATTCCACCATCGATTCAGTCAAAGCCGCCAAGCAGCCCAGCATGTTTGTGGACACAGGAGTTCCCGCGCTTTTCCGTGCGGCCTACCAGCTGCGGGCGGAGAAGCACCGCATGATCATCTGCGTGGCGGGCGGGGCGCAGATCATGGACAGCGGCGGGTTCTTCAACATCGGCTCACGCAATTACGACGCGCTGGGCAAACTGTTCGCGGAGCACGGCCTCAAGATTCAGGCTGAGCAAGTCGGCGGCATGGTCAACCGCACCATGCACCTCAATTTGGCAACCGGCGAAGTTCGGCTGAAGATCTCAGGCCAGCCTCAGGAAACCATCCTATGCAAGAACTCGACGACTACATAGACAAGGTCAAGTCGCTGCCGCCGGCTCCGCGCATCCTGCCCGAGTTGCTGACGTTGCTGCGCCAGGACGATGTGGACAGCGACCGCGTCGTCAAGCTCATCGCCTTCGATCCCGCCATCACCGCCGCCGTCCTGCGTCTTTGCAACAGCGCCTATTTCGCCGGAGCCTCCCCGGCCTCCGACCTTCAGGAAGCCGTCACCCGCCTCGGGTTCAAACAAGTTTACCAGCTCGTCGCCGCCGTCACCGGATCAAAGATGCTCGGGCCTGCGCAAAAGGGCTATGGCATCGATTCCGGCGAGCTCTGGGAACATAGCGTCGTGGCAGCCGTGGCAGCCCAGTTGATCGCCAAGAGCTGCGGCGATTCTGAGAATGAAAGCGTGGCGTTCACCGCGACTCTGCTGCATGACATCGGCAAGATCATCCTCGCGGAAGCCCTCGAGCACATCTACGAGGAGCTGGTGGAAAACAGCCAGAACCAGCAGACCCCGCTGATTGAAACTGAGAAGCGGCTTCTCGGAGTGCAGCACGCGGAGATTGGTGGCCACCTCCTGGCCCGGTGGAATTTCCCGCCGAACATCGTGAGCGCAGTCTGGCATCATCATGAACCGGCCGGCGCACAACCGCACGAGAAGCTGGCCGCATACGTATACTTGGGGAACATGGTCTCCTACTTCATGGGGTTTGGGTATGGCCACCATGCCTTTGCCATGCGCGGCCGCACCGATGCGCTCGACATCCTGAATCTGAAGCCTGAGTGCCTGCCCGATTATATGATCAAAACCTTCGAGCAGCTTCAGCTCGTCCAATCCCTCGTGAAAATCAACTCCTGAATCATGGCCAGCCGTCGCATCCGAGTCTTAATCGTGGACGATTCAGCGCTTGTCCGGAAGGCGCTGACAGACGGCCTGAGCTCGGATCCCGAGATCGAAGTCGTCGGCACCGCGATCGATCCCTACGTCGCTCGCGATAAGATCCTTCAGCTCAATCCCGACATCCTCACCCTGGACATCGAGATGCCGCGCATGGACGGGTTGAGCTTCCTGAAACTGATCATGCAGCACCGGCCGATGCCCGTGATCATCATCAGCTCGCTGACCGCCGGAGGTTCGTCGAAGGCGCTGGAAGCGCTGCAGGCGGGCGCGGTGGACATCATGGCCAAGCCCAGCGGCTCCTACTCGGCCAGCGCAGACAGCGCCGCCCTTTGCGCCAAAGTCAAAGCGGCGTTCCATGCCAAGGTCCGCGCCCACAGCGGCAACACCACGTTTGTCACCCGGCCAGCCGCGCCGCCGCCGTCCGCCGCCCCTCAGGCTGCGCCCGCGCCCCATCGAGCCACAGCCGTTCATCCGGCGACTCCGCACCGGACACAGTCCGGTCCGCAGCGTAATTTCTCGCACAAACAGATCATCCTGATGGGCGCCTCGACCGGCGGCACCGAGGCATTGAAGGCAGTGCTGACCAACCTCTCGGCGAACCTCCCCGGCATCTGCATCGTCCAGCACATCCCTGCACATTTCTCCCGCGCGTTTGCGGAACGTTTGAACGGCCTGTGCGCCCTGGAAGTTCGCGAGGCGAAGCACGGGGACCGGGTGCAGCCCGGCCTGGCGCTGATCGCTCCCGGCGGATTCCACATCGTGCTCCGGCGCAGCGGCGGGTTCTACACGGTGGAGCTCAACGAAGGCCCGATGGTTCACCATCAACGGCCGGCAGTGGACATCCTTTTCGATTCCGCCGCCCGCGCAGGAGCAGGCCCGAATGCACTGGCACTGCTCCTCACCGGCATGGGCTCCGATGGCGCGGCGGGAATGCTGACGCTTAAGGAAGCCGGCGCCACCACTGTCGCGCAGGACGAGGCGAGCTGCATCGTCTTCGGGATGCCGCGCGAAGCGATCCGGATGGGCGCCGCGCAGAAGATTCTTCCCCTCGATCAGATGGCTGGCTGCATCGAACGCTACGCGAGCGACGTGGCGCTGCCCAGCGTCAGCGCTTGAGCCCGCTACAGGTTCAGCTTCAGCAGACCCACCTCCAGCGTGAGCGCTTCCTGAACATTGGTTGTCGTCAGCAATCGTTGTGTCCGCTCGATCACCTGCAAGTTCTCCATCGCCTGCTGCGATGAAATCCTCCGCGCGACCCGTTGTGCGGCGCTGGCGAGCCCGGGAAAGCTGAGCATCTCCTCGCCGAGTTGAAGCGTTTGCAGCCAGACATCGCGCAGCCACCATTGCAGGCCGGTCAGCAAGTCTGAACGCTCCCGGCGGTACTCCGCCTCGACCGCAGCGGACAATTCATCCTCCCACTTGTCCTTCAACTTCGAATCGACATCATCGTGGAATTCCAGCGGCGACTTCTTCGCGACCGCCTCCCCCGTGCTCTCCTTGATCTGCGCCAGCTTCGTCAGCAACGCGGAGAGCAGGCTGTAACGGCCGAGCAAACTCTTCTGCTCCGCCGCCGCCATCCCGGCAAACACGCCGAGCCACTCGTTCAACGCTTCATCGCGGCGTCCGCTCATCTCCCCGCCAAAACTCAGCCGCAGGCAGCGGGACAGAATGGTGTCGAGGATGCGCTGGAGCTCGGTGGTGAGAAGGATGAGGATGGAATCCGACGGCGGTTCCTCCAGCGTTTTCAGAAAGGCATTGGCCGCCGATTCATTCAGCCGGTCCGCCGAGACAATGACGCCAATCTTGTAACGCGCCTCCGTGGGCTTCAGATGCATGGCCGGCAGGAGCGGACGCAATGAATCTTTGCGCTGAACCATCTGGTCGATCTTGATCACGCGCGTCTTGGATTCCGGACGGATCCACATCACGTCGGGATGATTGTCGCCATCGATCTTGCGGCAGCTCAGGCACGCATCGCACGAGTCCAGCGGCAGCCCGGCGGCGCTGCTGCGCTGGGGATTGGTGCAGTTCACCGTCTTGGCGAGCGTTCGCGCGACCGTCTCCAGCTCCGCGAGATCGCCTCCGTGAAAAAGATACGCGTGGCCCAGGCGTCCGCGCTCCAGGCTGCGTTGGAGCAACGCGACGGAATCTTCCTGGCCGGCGATTTCAGCGAAGGACATGGGAAGGGAGTCAGCCGATTTGTTGCGAACTACCCTGACGCGTCGGGATCTTCACCAACAACGGAATGCTGCCCTCCTGTCGCCCATCCACGGCGATGTCGATCGAATAAAGACCTTCCTTGTCGAACTTCAGCTTCTGGATGTTCACGATGAAATTCCGCGACAGGAAGATGGTTTCGTCCGGCACGGCGACTTCGACCGGGATCTCGATGGGCGGCATCACGGACTTTCCGTCCTCGTCCACGAAGTTCAACTTCACCGTGTGCGTTCCGTCTTCCACCTTGTTGAAGGTCATCCGCACGGCAATGGAACACTGCGGATGAGTCGCCGGCAGTTGCGACGTGTAGATCGTGTCGAAGGTGCCAAGGATGTTCAACTTGCCGTTGTTGTCCGTGGCGGCGTCGCAGAGGACGGCAATCTGGATGTCCATAATGTTCCCGCAGCTTAGGGGCTTGGCGGATTAATTCACCATGTTTCTCTCAACGCGACACCGGCGGAATCGCCCAGTGACCGTTGATCATCGAGGCGATGACCGCTCCCTGATGGTTCAGAATCGTTTCGTAAACATCGCGGGCCCCGCCGTCGAACGGGATGGCGATCAAATCGGCGAGTGCGTTCTCAACGATCTCGCCGACCAGCCCTTTCATCCCGAGTGCCTGGGCGCCGTTCACGGTGGCCATGCGCAGGATCTTCTCCGGGGCGACATTGGGCGACTTCGAGGCGAAGGCCTGCATCTCGGAGAAGAGATTCAGTTCGAGCGGACGATTCCGTTCCTTGCGCGTCGTCGCCAGGCTGTCTGTTCCCAGGCAGATGTTCACGCCGGCGCTTTCCAGCTCGTCGCGGGGAAAGCGCAGGTGATGAAAGTAATCGTGGCTCCGGGGGCAGTGCGCGACGCTGACCTGGTTGCGCCCGAGCACGCCGGCATCGTGACGCCACAGGTGGTTCACATGGACCGCCAGCAGGTTTTCATCGAGATAGCCGCAGCGTTCGAGGTGTTGCACTGGAGAGCCGATCCCGCAGTCCGACATGTCCCGCTGGCTCTTGAGCCAGTCGTGCATCGCACCCTGGCGGTACATATACATCTCGAACTCCTCCTCGCTCTCGGCGACGTGCGTGGTGAGCCGCCATTTGCGCCGATGCGCGGCTCGCGCCGCCGTTTCGAGAAGCTCCGTCGATGTCGTGTAGGGCGCGTGCGGGGAGAGGCCCACCCGGTTCTGTGCGTTGTTCACGCTCAGCCAGTCGTTCACGGCGCGCTCGACCATTTCGCCTGCCGGGACGCGGCTCCGGACGTTGATCAGCTCGCGAAAGGAATGGACGCGCAACGGGGTGCGCTCCCAGGCCGCTGGAATTAATTCCGGAACCGCCTCGATGTCGGCGACCGTCGTCGTGCCAGAGCGCAGCAACATCTCCGCGCCGCTCTGCCAGGAGGATTCAAATTCGCCGAGACTCCAGGTTCCTTTCAGCGACACCATCGACTTGATCCAGTCGGTAAAGCTTCTCGGCGGCGAAATCTGGCCGGCCATGCCGGTGTAGTCGAGGTGGCAATGGGCGTTGATCAATCCTGGGAGCAGGATGACTTCACCTAGATCTTTCTCCTCATCGTCCAGCAAGGTGGCCGGAACATCCGCCCTTCGTCCCACCCAGGCGACGCGCTCGCCCGATACGCACACCACCGCGTCTTCAATCGGTGGTCCGTTGATGGGAACCGCGATGCGCGCGTGCAATCTCATGAGGGGAAATAAAAACTCACGCCGCTCACCGGATGGAGAGACGGCGTGAGAAAATGGTCAGCCGTGGTTTATACAACGAACCCTGGACCAGATCAGATATCCGCATCCTGACGGCGGCGCTTGCTGGCTGCGGCTTCCGTGTGCTTGCGGGCCTTGTTCTTGTTATGACGTTTGCGGATTTGTTGCTCGATCTTCTTCGTGACCTTGTCGACCGCCGCGTAGAGATCCAAATCGTGGTCCTCGGCGTAGAGATCCGGCCCGCGAACGCCCAGCCGGATGGAGCACTTGAACTGGCGTTCAGGCTTCCGGGTGTTGTCATGCTCCAGCGAAACACGGGCATCCACGGCCCAGCGGTCAAAGTGTTCCAGCTTCTCGATGCGGACCAGGACATGATCCTCGATCGCTTTGGTGAGCGTCACGTTGTGCGTCGTAAGAATGAATTTCATACCCGGAGCATGGGATGGTGCCGCAACAAAATCCAGCGAAACCGTTTCGCGATTCCTGCCGCATCCTTTGCCGCCCTTGTCGCAGCTCTCCCGCAAGGTGGCAGAATGACACTTCCCCGATTGCAAATCCTGACCGTGAGTCTTACAACGTCGTCACACCATGAATGCTGTGAACAGAAACACGAACGTCGCCATGAACTGCATGACCCACACCCTGATCGGACTCATCGCCCTCTTCGCCGCCACGGCCTCTGCCGCCGAGCTGAAGTTTTCCATCGTCCCGGGCTTCTTCGAAAAGGAACCCGGCAACCAACCGCTCGGCCCTTGCCACGGCGGTGCGGTCATTGATAAGGCGGGCAATATCTATGTCACGACGGACACCAAGCGCGGCATCGTGGTCTTTACGCCGGCAGGAAAATTCCTGCGCGCCGTCGGGCCGACGCGCATCCACGCGCTGGAGATTCGCGAGGAGAACGGCGTGGAATACATCTACGCGGCGCGCCCGTCCGATCACGAGGTCGTGAAGCTCAAGCTCGACGGCACGCAGGAATGGTCGATCCAATTTCCGGCGGAAGCCGGCCTCTACAAGGACGCGAAAGGTTTCAATCCCTGCGCCGTCACTGTCGCGCCGGATGGCTCGATTTTCATCGCGGATGGTTACGGATCAAACTTCGTGCTGAAGTTCGACAAGGATCGCAAGTTCGTAAAAGCCTTTGGCGGTCCGGGCAAGGAGGAAGGGAAGTTTCAAACCTGTCACGGCATCGGGCTCGACATGCGTTCAGGCACGCCGCTGCTGCTCGTCTGCAACCGGAACAACAACCGCGTGGAGCACTGGGACCTCGACGGCAAGTTCGTGAAGGTCATCCAGAAAGATTTGCGGATGCCCGCCGCTGTTTACTTCCGGGGCGAGTACGCGGTGTTTCCCGAGCTGCAAGGCCGGGCCACCGTGCTGGACAAGGCCGGCAACATCGTCGCACAAGTGGGCGACAATCCGACGGCGAGCCAGCGCGCGAACTACGGTCTGGCGCCGGACCAGTGGAAGGACGGCATCTGCAATTCGCCGCACGGCGCGGCGATGGACAAGGACGGCAATCTCATCGTCGCCGAGTGGAGCCAGTTCGGGCACCTCCACAAGTTCGACCGCGTTAAGTAAATCTCGCGGCCGGAGGCATCCTCGTCACTTCGCCGCGCTGGAGGGAAACAGGATCAGCCCTGGTCGCTCCACCGTGGTGATGAAGGTTTCCTCGGTCCGGAACGACGCCTTGCCGACGCGTTCGTCGCCATCGAGGAAGCAGACGCAGTCCAGCTGCGCCTTCGCCTGGCCGCGCTCCTTCACAAACTTACGGACGAGCTCCGTCGGCGGGAGCGTCTTGCGGCCCATGACTTCGACCAGCGGGAATTGCACGGCACCATCGTAGCAGCGGAAGACGAGCTCGGTGCAGACGAGCTTGTCCGAGCTGAAGAAGTCGAAGTCAAAATCGTAGTTCTTCCCCAGATGGCTGAACGCCCGGGCGATCGCCTCGCGAACATTCTCCTCGTTCACCCGCGGCCGCAGCACCGCCGCCGCGTCCGCGACCCCGATGCAATGTTCGAGCGTAGTCATGCGCACGCCTTCGGGCACCGCTTCGAGAATGAGATGCTCGTGACCCTGTGCGTTGCGCGCGGCGAATTGCCTCCATTGCGCCAGGACGCGCGGATCGCGATCGAGACCGAGGCGGACGAGATCGTTCGTGGTGCCGACATAAAGCGCGGCGTGCGCCCAGTAGCCCGGCATCAGCGCGCGGGAGAGGAACCAGTTCTGTCGTTCGATCAAGATGTCGCCCGGCTTCAGCTTGGCGCGGAACTCCGCGAGCTCCTGCGGGCGAATCATCAATTGCCCATCGCGCGGCTGGCGAAAGCGCGTGCTGCCGAGCCACGTCGAAACAAACGCCTGGCCGTGATAGGTCAGAGTCTTGGTCATGCGACCGGCTTCCTTGATCGGCTCCGTCAGGCTGCCTTCCGCGAGCAACGACAGCCGCTCTTCCCGAGTCTGCGCGTGTTGACGAATGACGTCGTGGAATCCGTTGAACGGCGTCGCCGCGACCAGATCGAAGCGCGCGAACGTGGCAGCGGCGGCCCGGTAGTCATCGAGCGATTGGTTCATGAAGTCGCGCGCCTGGGTCTGCATCAAATTGCGTTTCACCAGATCGAACATCCCCGGCGGCAGACCCCAGCTCGCATCCGGCTCGTTCAGCTTGCGGACGGTATCCGCATACGGCTCGAAGCGCGTGACCAGCTTGAGCGAGGAATCGGAGATGGCGCTCGCGGCTGCCAGCTGGAGGAGAAAAGCCCGCGCTCGCAGGCGTTCGTCAGCGATCTCGGCGTGACGTTGGTATTTCCAGACGAGGCCGAGCAGCGTCGTCCGGCACGAGAGATAGCTCAGCATCGCCTGCCGAATCGCGTCGCTGTCCGCCTGCGCGTAGTAGCTGCGCTTTCCCGACAGGAATCCCGCCTGCAACTCCGCCGCCCGAACTTCCAGCGCGCGGGCGCTTGAGATGGCGCTGACCAGCATCTGTTCATCGGACGCGATGAATCCGGCGAGGTCGTTCGTCGTGAGCTGGCTCAATCTCGGCGGCGGCTTGCCCAGCTCACCGATGCTGTCGTCCAGCACCATGGTGCGAAACCACGCCACGGCGAACACGACGGCGAGGCCCACGGTCGTCCAACGCGCGGTCGCCCAGCCGAATCGGCGCCACGAGAAGCTATTCACCGGCAGCCGCTCGGCCGGGTGAACCTGCGCGAATTCCTCCGCCATCGTCTCCAGCGTCTCACGCAGCTTCCCGTGCGCCCGACGCAGCTCGCGAAGTTTTGCCGGTTGAAAAGCGATGGCGAGGTCGCGCCACCAGGCCGGGCTGGTGCGCTTCACCCGACGCCAGTATTGGAGTGCCAGCAGGCCGGCGAACGGCATCGGGAGCAGCCACGCCCAGGCGACCCACGGGAGAAAGTAGTTCGTGATCCACCACGCATGGAACGCATACCACGCGCCGTAGATCGGGATGCCCGCACCGAAGCGCGCGAGCGCAATGGTGCTGCGGCCCGGTGCCTGCACGCGGCTTGCGATCGCCCGCGTGAGCAGGAACGGCAGGAGATGATGCAGCGTTCCGATGAGCACGACGAAGAAGCCGACATTCATCAACAGCGCTTCGCCAACGAGGCGCGCGGTCAATCGCCAACCGTGCCAGCGGAGCACGGTGGAACGGGCGGTCAATCCCGCGGATTGAAGCGTGTCGCGCGTCTCTTGGATCACCCGCGCCGTGGCTTCGGCGCGGGCGCGATCCGTTCTCATGAAGTGATTGATCGCGTCGGCGAGGTGCTTGCGCTGGCGCAGCCAGGCGAAGGGATTGCGCCGGCTCGCGCGCGGCGGCGGGAGGAGCGTTTCCAGATGATCGAGGAACGGCGCCCAGGCTTCTTCGTCGAGATGCACGACCAGTTCCTTCAGCCGCCGATCGATCTCAGCAGTCAGTTCGCGTGCGGCCTGACGGTCGTCGCCGCTGCGGCCGTCGAGCCATGCGTTGACGTCGATCGGCTCCCCAACCCGGACCCAGACCGCGCTGCGGAACTGTTCCTTGCGCCGGTAGTTGATGCCGAGGGGAACGAGCTTGAGATTCGCCGTGCCTTCGCGGACGGCCTGAATGGCGATGCGGGCGGCACCACTTTTTACCTGCTCAACTCGCGTCGCGTCGTGGCTCTTGCCCTCGGGAAAGATCCCGACAGCTTCGCCCAGGCGGAGACGTCCGGCAGCAAGGCCGAGCGATTCGAGGTTGCGATGGGTTTGGGATGGATCATCGCTGCGACGGTAGGCGGGCATCATGCCGAGCGCGTGCAGGATGTTTCCAAAGACCGGGATCTGAAACAGCGGCGCCTTCGCCAGGAACCGCACGGGCCGCTTCGCCACCAGCCCGACCATCACGGGATCCATCAGCGAATTCTGGTGATTCGCCGTCAGCAACAATGGGCCGTCGGCGGGAAGGTGGTTGGCTCCGGAAATCTCGATGCTGGGATAGTAAACGCGCGCCAGACCGCGCACGGTCCTTCGCGCCAACCGACTGATCCATCCGTTACCTGAGTTCATGGCGATGTTTTCCGGAAAGTTATCGGCTGAATCCCGGGCGAGAGTTCAGGGAAAACCAGGTAACGTCAATTCGGCACGAGGGCCTCGCGGAAGCGACCGCAACTGACTGCGAACCTGGAAGTGACGCCGCAGAGCATGAACTCGACGAAGTGCGCGAAGATTGGGTCACGGCAACGGTCGCTGGCGGAGAAACTGCGCGGGGCGGGGTTGCTGAGTGAGACGGGACTGAGGGCGGTGCGCTAGAGCCGGTGAACGTGGGATACAAGCGGAGCGCGATGGCAGGGTTAGGGGCTGCAGCGCCTTGTAAGGCGACTGCGCTTTCCAACTACGAGCGAGACCCCAAGCAAACAGCCATAGCGTTGAGCACATCAACAGCTCTGCCAGAATCGTATAGACAACCGCTCGCAAAAACGAAGTGCCCGGACTGTAAAAACTGAGAAAGACGATCATGACTGTAATCAGGAAGGGCAATGATGCGAGGGTGCATTTCGCGCCTCGGTTTTCAACTCCAGGTTCATGGAGGTAAAAACCGAGAGAGATCCAGAGATACACAAGCGCGCCAGCACCGATTAGCAGCCCAACGCCAACGCCAACCAATCGTGGAATGCTCATGCGAGTTTGTCGCAACGATCCAAACTCAGCGACCGGGCGCACGAGACACGCCCGCAGTTGTTGATTGAATCCAGTGGCATTGACTGCCGAAGGTATTCCTCCATCCTTCGCGCGCAAGATTTAAGACTGTAACCGTGAACGACTCGACCTTATCCACCACCGACGCCATGCACCTGCTCGCCGCTGAAGGCTGGCTGGAGCTGGGTGACGGGCAATCGGCCCATGACGAGCTGGATGAGATCGATCCAAAATCCCGAACACACTCGGATGTGCTGGAGATTCGCTGGCAGATTTACGCCGAGGATAGGAACTGGATCGCGTGCGTGGACATCGGGAAAGCTTTGACGCAACAGGCCCCTGAACGAGCGGTGGCCTGGATTCACCACGCCTTCGCGCTGCATGAATTGAAGCGAACGCTCGAGGCTTTCGATGTCCTGTTACCGATCGCAACCCGGTTCCCGAACGAGCCGACGATTCCTTACAACCTGGCGTGCTACACCTGCCAGCTCGGAAGACGCGCCGAAGCCA
>CAMCCU010000037.1 GCA_945872975.1 Pedosphaera parvula Ellin514 | reverse complement strand
GTGCTCCCGGAAACCGCAGTGGTGTGATTCGTCCGAAGCGTGGGGGCCGGAAGCCCGGGTTCGCCAACCAGCTTGAGCGTGATGTCGTAAATCTTTCCAGGCGGCTCGGGACGCGCGGCCAGCTCTTTCTTCCGCGCCTTGGAACGCTCGTCGGATTCCTTCTTTTCCTTCAAGCGAACCGCCTCGTTCAGGGAAATGCTCTTCTCCGCCTGGGCCTTTCGGAACCGCTCGATATCACCGCGCGTATATTGGAAGTCTTGATCCGTGGTGATGCGCTGGTCGGAAAGTTTCTTGAGTTCCGCCAGATACGGCTCGACCTGACCGACCTTCTCATAGCTGGCGGCCGGGATCGTGTCCCACTCCAGCGGATTCTCCAACGAGCCTTCACCGACCTCGATGTAGTTGTTCACCGACGGCAGCACCATGTCAGGCACCACTCCCTTGAGCTGCGTTGACGCACCGCTGGCCCGGTAGAACTTGCGAATCGTGACCTTCAACGCGCCGGGATTGTTCGTCATGAAGATATTGTTCTGCCGCATGATCGGCGCAAGCTGGAGCAGTGACTGCACCGTGCCTTTGCCATGCGTGGAGGAATCCCCAACGACCAGGGCGCGACCGTAATCCTGCAAGGCACCCGCGAGAATCTCGGAGGCCGACGCACTGAAGCGGCTGGTCAGGACGATGAGCGGCCCGTCATACAGGATGGAGCTGTCGGGATCTTCGTCCTTGAACACGCGCCCATCGAAATCACGAACCTGAACCACCGGCCCTTCCTTGATGAACAAGCCCGTCAGGTTGATGGCTTCTTCCAGGGAACCGCCACCGTTCCGGCGCAGGTCCAGGATGATGCCGGAGACATTCTCGCGAACGAGCTTTCGCACGAGCTTCGCGACATCCGTGGTCGTGCTCTTCTGCTCGCCGCTGCCGCGCCGTCCTTCCAGCTCAAAGCCGGAGTAGAAGGACGGGAGATCGATCACACCTAGTCTCGTGGTGGTCTCGCCGGATGCGGATTTCTTGGGAAGGGGAACCTCGAAAATCTTCGCCTTGGCGGCGGAATCCTCGAGCTTGATCTCATCACGAACGAGACTGATCACCTTCCGCACGCTGGAATTCGGCGCGTCGGCGGGAATGATGGTCAGGCGGACTTCGGTGCCTTTCGGACCACGAATTTGTTCCACCACCTTGTTGAGCTTCATGTCCACCACGTCCACAGGCGGCTGGTTGCTTTGGCCAACGGCGATGATCTTGTCATCCGGCTTCAACTGCTTGCTGCGTTGGGCCGGGCCGCCGTCAGTCAGGCTGCGAATCTTGCAGATGCCGTCCTCGGATTGAAGCAGAGCTCCGATGCCGAAAAGCGAGAGCTTCATGCCGATGGAGAAATTCTCCAGCTCGGCCTTATTCATGTAGTCCGAGTGCGGATCATAAACCCGGGCCAGCGCCGTCAGGTAGATCTGGAGCACATCATCGTTGTCGTATTCGTTGATCATCCGGAGAACGCGCGTGTAGCGGCGGGAGAGGTTTTTGACGATGTCCTCCGGCACGACTTTGTTGAGCTTCTCCTGGAGGTATTCGTAGCGCAAACGTTCGCGCCACAGCTTGCGCGCTTCAACGAGATCGCGTGGACGAGGTAGTTTCTTGCGGTCGATGACGAACCGGTCGGCGCCCGTAAAATCAAACTCACCTTTCTTCAACAAGCCCTGGACGTACTCATTCTGCTGGTCAAGGTGCAGACGCCAGCGCCTGAAGATTTCGCGCGCGGCGGCCGTGTTACCATCTTTGAGCGTGAGATCATCGAGTCGAAAACGATACTTCTCGAAATCATCGAGATCAGACTGGGTGAAGTAGATGTGCAGGCTGTCCAGCGAGTCGAGATAACGGTCAAGGAACTTGGTGGAGACGTCGTCGTTGATCGGCATGCGCAGGTAATGCTGCCGCTGCAAAATCTGAGCGACGAACTGGACTATCTCAGGATCCTTCATCCCCTCAACCAACTCAGTCGCGTTGGTATGGCGGGACGAGAGCAGCGCACTTTCCGGACCCACCCCGGCGCTTTGAACAGACGCTGCAAGACAGAAGAGTTGGCAGGCTAGAATTGATGCAATGAGTCTCATGACATTTTCTTTAAGGTGCGTCGCGGCATTGGACGTGAACAGCATAAAATCGCCGGACACGAAATCACACTGTCATATCGGCAGGAATGAGCAAGAGGGAGTCATTTGTGTGGGAGCACGCCGTCTTCAGCGTGACTGGAGGCGCCGTTTTACCGCGCTTGCCATGCTTTGGGAGGAGAATTAAAGATTGCGAGAGTGGAGTCCGATGGAAGGACTGTCAGAGTCGGAAGAGATGGCTCATTCAGAAGGTTTACATTGGGAACTAAACATGGCGAATCGTCGGAATCATAGCAGGCATCGCGGGATCGCAGACAACTTCCACGGCTCCTCCGGAGAACCAGCGGAGGAGAGCGCTTCCTCCCTGGAGGATCTCGCCGCCCTGGCCGCCGCAGAAGAGGATTCAGCACAGGCATCCAGCAGCGAGAAAGTGGCGCGCGCAAAGAAGCTGATCGCTGATCCGGGTTATCCGCCAAAAGAAGTTCTCAACTCCATCGCTGGTCTGCTTGCGGACCATCTGGATCCGAACGGGCCGTCCTAAATGGTGTCGAGCAACTGACGCACGACGCGGAGAAGCTCTTGATTCTCGAACGGCTTCTGGAGGAAGACCACGCGCTCCATTGAGCCGAGCCCTCCATCCGCCTCCTGCAATCCTCCGCTGAGCAAGACAGCCTTGGCCCGGGGATTGATCTCGCGGATGCGCAGCAAGGCTTCGTGGCCATTCATCTTCGGCATGTGAACGTCCATCATGATCAGATCAATCGTCCCAAGGTTGGCCGCATACTTGGCCACGGCATCCTCGCCATCCTCCGCCTCAAGCACCTGATATCCTCGATACGCCAGAACCGCCTTGGTCACCATTCGCACGAGCTCCTCGTCGTCCACCACGAGAATGCGCTCCTTGCCTTCCAACGAATTGGTATCCGCAACGGGAACCTGTTTCCGAACTGAGGCGAGCTCCTGAGAACGCGGGAGGAAGATGGAGAAAACCGACCCTCGACCAACCTGGCTTTCCACCTCCATCCAGCCGGAATGTTCCGCCACCACGGCGGCAGTGATGGAGAGACCGAGACCGGGCCCCCGGCTCAAATCCTTGGTGCTGAAATACGGCTCAAAGATGCGGCTCACCACTTCCGGCGGCATGCCCATGCCCGTGTCGCTGACGCTAAGCCGCACAAACTCGCCCGCTTTGCGCGCGCCTTGAACTTCATCCACGCCGATCCGGATGTTCTCCGTGCGGATGCTCAACATGCCGCCCTTGGGCATCGCATCGCGGGCGTTGATGCCAAGGTTCAGCAACGCCTGCATCATCTGCCCAGAATCCGCCGTGACGAGCCACGGCCTTTCCGCCTGTTGTCCGCCCTGAACGACCACCTTCGGATCGATGCTGCGACGAAGCATGAACAAGACCTGCTCGATGACATCGTTCAGATCCAGCGGGCCGAACACCGGCTTGCTCTGGCGGCTGAAGGCTTGAAGCTTGCTGACAAGTTCGGCACCACGCCGCGCGCTTGTCTGGGCATGGACAAGATGCTCCCTGAGCGATGCGGGGAATCCGGGCGAGTAGAGGGCGAGGTCGATTTGGGAAATGACGACCGCGAGCACATTGTTGAAATCGTGCGCGATCCCGCTGGCCAACGATCCCAGCGCCTGTGTCTTCCGGGATTCATAGACAGCCTTCTCCATCTGCTGCTGAAACGCCACATCACGCAGCACGGCGGTGACCAGCTTTCGGCCGTCAACGTAGGCGTGCGAAACGGTCGCTTCCATCGGAATGGGTTCGCCTCCGCTCAACCTCGCACAGTGGAGGCGGCGGATGGTTTTGGCCGGACGGCCAGCCGGGCTTGGCTCGTCGAGCTTCAACTGTTCGACCGCTCCAGCCATGCGGGAATAACGCGAGACAAGTTGACCGATAGCGTGCGCCGGCACGCAGCCGAACAGCCGTCCTGCGGCTTCGTTCAAGAAGAGGATTGTTGAATCGTCGTCGATGCTCAGGACGGCATCCTCGATCGAGTTCAGGATTGTTTCCAACAGGAGATCCATGTGTGAGCAAAGGTGCCAGCTCACAGCCAGGCATTCAATTGCCTCACTGAAACGGCACGCTCGCGAGAGACTCGTTGACAAAGAGGAAATTGAAAAGAGATAGTTTTCAGAGCCGTCGCAAGGCCCGTGACCAATGCGTTTTCTAAACATTTCCCTCCCGTCCAAGGCGTCGCTTCAGACGGGGAGCCCGCCGAAATTCCGGCGCTGTCGCTGCTGATTCTGCGAGAATTAACGCATGGATGCCTTACTCTCACTCTTGCTCCAGCACTGGCCCGGCGTCTTGTTCCGCCAAAGACCCGACCTGACCTTTGAAGTCGCCAGCCCTCAGTTGGAGGCGATGACAGGATCTGCCGTGGAGGAATGGAAGACGCAACCGGAACTCTTCTGGAAAGTCGTCCACGAACTCGACGTGGATCTGGTGAAGCAACATCTGGCAGAGGTCGCCGTCGAGGCCGAAGGAAGATCCTGTTCGTTCCGCGTCAGGCATCAGACCACCGGGCACGTTGCCTACGTCTCGGAATTTCGCCGGGCGCTGCGCGACGGGTCGGGCGTCCTGCTCAGCTACGAAGGTTTTTGGATGGATGTCACCCGACAGGCTCTGGCTGAACGGCGTCTTGCCACTGCCGCTTGGAAGGAAACACTGGGATTGATCACGCTCGGTTTGTCGCACGACTTCAACAACCTCCTCGCCGGCATCTTGGGACTGAGCGAGGCCTATCTCACTCAAATCGATCAGGCCCATCCGTTCCGAGAAGGTTTGTCGTTGGTGACTCGCAACACCCGGCAGGCAGCGCAACTGATCAGCCGCATCGCTCAACTTAATCGAGGCAAGGTGGGGACGTGCGGCTATCACGACTTGAATGCCCTGGTGACCGAAGGCGTGGAACTCCTCGGCAAAGTCATCCCGAAAAGAATCGAGGTTTCGTCGGACCTTGCTTCAGGCCAGCTCCCCCTTTACGTGGACCCGGTGGATTTTCAGCATGTGATGATCAACCTCGCTCTGAATGCTGCGGACGCGATGCCGGAACGAGGACGGATGGTCATCCGAACCTTTGAAGCCGCCGCATTGCCGGATACACCGAACTTCGCAGGAGCCCCGCCCCGCCTGCCAGCCGCCTGCTTTGAACTCACGGATACCGGACACGGCATCAAGACCCGCCTCGTCCCGTTCATTTTCGATCCGTTCTTCACGACCAAGCCAATGAACCGCGGCTCCGGCCTGGGCCTTTACAACGCGAAACTGTTCATGGAAAAACATGGCGGAATGATCTCGGTGGAAACAGAGGAAACGAAAGGCACGACGTTCCGACTCTGGTTCCCGCTCGCTGATTTCTCGGAGGCCGACGAAGCGTTGGAGATCTCGAATCGCCGGCGAAGATCGCTGCTGCTGGTCGGACGCAAAGGCGCGTCCAGCGACGCCACGGCGGAGCTGCTCCGCACGAACAACTACCATGTGGTGATCGCGGATCGGGATGCGGATGAATTGCTCCAGTCCAGCGACTACCAGTTCGACGGCGTCTTCATTCTGGCGGAACCGAACGACCCGCAGCCGTTGCGAGCAGCCCGATACGTTCGGGCGCAAAAGCTGCCGTTGAAAGTGATTCTGAAAACCGCCGGCGGCAATCCAGACGAGCTGGAACCGGACCTCGTTTCAAGGTGTGATCTCCTGATCTCGCCGGATATGTCTGAAGACACGATCCTCGAAAAGCTCGCGGCCACCTTCGATTTGCGAGGTCGCCCGTGAGCACAACCGGCGGCGCAGCCCCGGATCCGGAACGTCAGATACTCATTGTGGATGATGAAGAGATCGTCCTCGTCGCGCTCCGCGATACGCTCACGCAACTGGGACACTTCGTCTGCACAGCGACCAATGCGATCGAAGGGCTGGAGCTCATTCGTCAGCGTCGTTTCGCCGCCGTGTTTACCGACCACCAGATGCCGAAGCTCACCGGTCTGGATTTTCTGGCGCAGGTGCGGGAAATCCAGCCTGACGCCAGCAGGATACTCATCACCGCCGTTCTGAATCTGAGCACAGTGATCAGCGCGATCAACCGGGCCGAGGTCTTCCGATTCCTAGTGAAGCCGTGGCATCGGGATGACTTGCTCGAAATCGTGGCATCGGCACTGGCCCGCCATGATTTGCTGCAAAGCGAGAAGCAGGCCCTGGCGAATGCCCTCAAGAAAAGCGACGTTCAGGACAGGCGCCTCCAGGCACTAACCGACGAACTCGCCCGACAAAGGAAACGATAAGGCAACGAGGCACCGCCGCAGCGATGCGTCGAAATTCGTCCTTTCCTCAGGTCTTACTTCCCGCTACTAAGAACGCGATGCCGATTGAGAAAATCATCGTTTTAGAGGACGATTTAATTGTCCGGAAGAGTCTCGAACAGCAACTCCGCTATCGGCGCTACGACGTCGCGTCGGCCAGCAACATCGCCGACGCCCAAGAGCTACTTTCAAAGGACAACTTCGACCTGATGATTGTCGATGTGAAGCTCCCCGACGGAGACGGCACGGAGTTTCTCAAATCGCTGCAGGCCCGCCCCATCAAGCCGCTCGTCGTGATGATCTCCGGCTTCGGCACTGTCGATCTCGCGGTCGAGTGCATGAGCAACGGTGCATTCACCTTCCTGACGAAACCATTTTCACCCGAGCAACTCGCCGTCACGCTAAAGAAGGCGGAAGAGCACACCCAACTGCTGAAGGTTAACCAGTTCCTGAGCCACGCCGAGGATGAGGAATCCGGCTATGAGCTGCTGGGCCAGAGTCCGGCGATGGATCAACTGCGCCAGCTCATTCGAAAAGTGGCCCGGACGCAGGCGACGGTTCTGATTCAAGGTGAGAGTGGTACGGGCAAGGAATTGGTAGCGCGCGCTCTCTATCGGCAGAGCCCCCGCTCCAGCGCCCCGTTCATCAAATTGAACTGCGCAGCCATTCCCGAGAATCTGATCGAAAGCGAATTCTTCGGTCACGAGAAGGGCGCATTTACCGGAGCCATCAACAAGCGTGAAGGCCGGTTCGAGCTCGCACATTCCGGCACCATCCTGCTGGACGAAATCAGCGAAATCTCGCCGACCGTCCAGGCCAAGCTCCTCCGCGTTCTACAGGAACGCGAATTTGAGCGTGTGGGCGGCAATCGCACGATCAAAGTGGATGTCCGCGTCATCGCGACCACGAACAGGCACCTTGAGGAAAGCGTGCAGAGGAAGGAGTTCCGTCAGGATTTGTATTTCCGGCTGAACGTGGTGCCCGTGGTGATCGCTCCGTTGCGGGAACGGAAGGACGACATCACCATCCTTGCCGAACAATTTCGCCAGCGTTTCTCGCGAAAACACGGCATCGAAGTCCACGGCATGAGCAAGCCTTGCATGGAAACGTTGATGGACCACTCCTGGCCTGGCAACGTCCGCGAATTGCAGAACGTCATCGAACGGGCCGTCATTCTTTGCAGCGAAGGCGGGGAACTTGAACCGATCCACCTCGGCATTGGAAAAGTCGACAAGGAATCGGCAAACTCCGCCACAGGTGTTGAATCATCTCTCCCAACAACCTCGGAAAACGGCCAGTTTCTCACTCTCAGTGAAGTTGAGAAGCACCATATCCTCGCGGCACTCAAGAAGTGCAAGGGCAACCGAACTCACGCCGCCAAAATGCTCTCCATCAGTATTCGGACGCTCCGCAACAAGCTTAACGAATACAACCTCAAAAGCGGCAACGACACAGGCAGTCCCGAAGATGCAGCCGCGTAACGCGGTTGCCGTCTATCCGCTTTCCACACCTGTTCGGTTGCAAATCCCCCTCGAACAAGGGGAACCAGCCTTCTGTCGACCGATCATCCGTCGGAGTTTTCTTTCCCTTGTTTAGGATGATTCTGAAGCACTGTCTTGGATTGTCATAACGACTCCACCGGCGGTGTTGTCCACGCCAGCGACAGAAAGGTCTTCCCGTGTCCCGCATCCGACCGGCGGACCCCGAAAGGTGTCTCGTAACGGTACAACCAGCCGACGGACTGTCTCCACCCGATGACCTGCGAGCCATTGAGAGATGACTCAAGGAAGAGATACTTTCACGGAGTTTAAGGTTTAACCACTGCCCTGCCGTTCATTTCTCCACCCCAAATCCCATGCTTCCGCAAATGGGAAGTCGACCTCTCGTGCGGTGGCAAACCAGTTGCTAGAAGACCAATCGGATAATCTATGAACGAAACATCACTCACGAACTGCTTCGCCTGCCTTAAGGAAAAGGCAGTCCTCGGGTCGCTGGGCGAGAAAACGAAATATGATAACTGAAACTCAATCTTGTGCGGGCAGGAGGACGCGCGGGCGACGCAGGATGAAAGCGCCGGTCAAACGCAACGACTCCTGGCCAAGTGCCAGTCGCATGCGTCCAGGCAGCACACTCGAAGGCGAAATCGTTGAGAAATACGTTCCGTTGGTCCGCAATGTCGTGGGCCGTCTGGCGATGAGCCTGCCACCACACGTCGATGGCGAAGAGTTATACAGCGCCGGGTTGACGGGGCTCCTGAATGCAGTCCGGAACTACAATCCGAGCGCGGGCACTTCATTTGAGACCTATGCCCGCCTGCGCATTCGCGGCGCAATTCTCGACGAGCTTAGGCGTATGGATTGGGTGCCACGCTCGGTCCACACCAAAGCGCGCAAGGTTCAGGCGGTGATGAACGCGATTGAACAGAAGAAAGGCCGTGTCGCCACTGAGCACGAGGTGGCGGCAGAGTTGAAGATCTCAATCCCTGAATACCGGGAATGGTTGGAAGAGATCCGTCCGGCGACATTCGTATGCCTGGATGCAGCCTTCAACAACGACTACGATGACTCAAGCTCCCAGTATGACAGCATGGCTGACCAGAAGCAGGAAGATCCACTTGATGGAACGGCGCGCCGGGAAATTGCCCGCGTCATCTCCGATCGGCTGCAGGAACTCCCCGAGATGCAGAGAAAGGTTCTCGCCCTCTACTACTTCGAAGATATGCGACTACGAGAAATTGCCGAGGCGTTCGGGTTGACTGAATCCAGAATCTGCCAGATTCACGCGCAGGGAATTCTTTCCATCAAGTCGCTCCTGATAAAATTCGACCCCCACTTTGCGTAAGAAACCAACATTTCAGCTACTCCGACCTTCCTGTTGCGTTCCCGCAGAGGGGAATCAAGGGCGACAGATTTACCCGCATTGGTCGGTGGCATATCTGGTGCTCAACGAAGGCGCAATGCTGCCGATAATAAAAACATGTGCCGCCACGGAATTCGTCCCTCCGACCGATGAGGTTGGAGAGGACAGGGCCAGGCACCTTACGAAGAAATCATGGACTGATGACACCGCCCCTCGAACAAGTCATTGAAGCACTCCGCGATGAGTTGCAGCAGTACGGCGCGATGCTCGCGCTGCTGGAGACTCAACGTGACTGCCTCACTCGCCAGGATGCCCAATCGATCCTGAATTCCTGCGCGACGCTCGACACTCAACGCACCGCAATCGAAGGCGCACGTGCGAGGCGAGAGACGCTTCAACGCCAGTTGGCGTGGATCCTTGGGCGCCCGGAAAACCCTACCATTCGGGATCTGCTCCCTCTCATTCCCGGCTACTATCACCCACTGATCTCGGCACTAATCCGCGAGATCAACGAGCTCATTGAAATCGTTCGCGAACGCGTTCAAACCAATCATTCCCTGCTTCGCCGCTCGCTTGAGTTGACGGAGCGTTTTCTTACAACGATTTCCTCGCATGCCAATTCGGCCCTGCTTGCCGAGGAACGGAATTCGTCAGGCGCCGAATCACAGCAACACACGGTCTCCGCCGCCATCGTGTAGTCTCAAGGCGTACATCTCATGCTAATTCTGTCACGCAAGCTCAACGAAAGCATCGTTATCGATGGCCGAATCATCGTGAAAATCCTTCGGATTGAACGCGACACGGTAAAAATCGGGATTCAGGCACCAACGGATTTGCCTGTACACCGTCAGGAAGTTTTCGATATGATTCAAAGAAACAAACAGGCGTCACTCAACGCTGGCACCGAAGTTGTACCCAAATCTCCCACAGCCCAAGTCACCCCGATCGCGCCCAAGGACAAGCCTCAACCGCCTCCATCCACTCACGGCCAACCGGGTCCGGGCAGCGCTTCTAGCAACGGAAAATAGGCAGCCGCCGCCAAGGCAATCAATCGACAGGAATACGCCACAAACTCTGCAGGTGAATCGGCGAAAGCCGGCAACGGAGATTGAACTACCCTCAGTGGTGCGCCCGGAGGGACTTGAACCCCCAACATTTTGATCCGAAGTCAAATGCTCTATCCAATTGAGCTACGGACGCATCAAGAACTTAGGGCGAATCATGAGGTGCAACTGACACTGTGGCAAAACAAAAGACCTCCAATGACTCGCCGACAATCACGCTTTCAATAGACAAAGCTCAGTCACCTTCCGATCCCCCTCCTCACAATCGATCGGGATTTAACTTCCACGGAAGTTTGGCTTCCCAGAAAATCCATCAGCACCATCACTCGATCTTTCCCCGGCATCACCTTGGAGACAATTGCGCTTAGACCATGAAAAATTCCGCCGGAAACAAGAATCTCGTCACCCGGTGCCACTTCGTTCGGAATGACATGAATGCCCTCAAGCCCGATAGCCTTGCGAATCTCGTCGATAGCATCGTCGGGGATTGTCGGCCACTTGGTTCCGAAATGAACAATGCCGGAAACGCCAGGAGAGTAATGAACTCGATTCAGTAGGAACTCCCAGTCAAACCGGGCAAAGAGGTAGTTGGGAAACATGGACTCCGTGACCGTGACCGGCCCGAGGCGCGTGTTTCTCGTGAAACGCATTCGGGGGTTAAAAACTTCAACCCCCTCTATTTGCCGCAAATGACCTGCTGCAATGTGCTCATGCTTGGGTTGCGATCGCAGGCAGAACCATGCCGGAGCTGCCACTAGTGGCGGCTCTCTGAACTGATCATCCAACGAATTATTGGCATCCGGCATCTGCGCAAACATAAATATTAGGATGCGACGGAGGAAAGACTTTTCCTTTCGTCTCCCATAAACTCATCACAATTGTTGCGATCTTATGAAGGCCGATCAGCCACTTCTCGATGTTGGGTGAAGTCCCCGAACTTGATAGCCAGCGTCGGGAGGACGAGCAGATTCAAGACAGTCGAGGTGAACAGGCCTCCGAGGATGACAATGGCCATCGGTCCTTCGATTTCGCGACCGGCTTCACCGGAACCGAGGGCCAGCGGCAGCAGACCCAGGCCGGTGACCAGTGCGGTCATGAGGATCGGAACAAGGCGCTCGGCCGCACCGCGCAGAGCGGTGTCGATGTTCCAGTTCGCGCCCTCGCTTCGCACGAGGTGCTCGTAGTGCGAAATGAGCATGATGGAGTTGCGCATTGTGATACCAAACAGCGTGACGAACCCCACGAGCGAGCCGAGGTTCAAACCACCTTCCCCCGGTTCGCCAAACGTCGCGGCGAGCCAGACAGCCAAGACTCCACCCACGAGCGCGAACGGAACGTTGGCCAAGACAAGCAAAACGTTCGACACGCGGCGCAGGACGACGGCCAGCAGGAGAATGATGCCCACGGCGGCGATGGCCGAGTGCGTTAACAACTGTTGCCGAGCCGCGCTCGCCGCCTCCGCCGCGCCAGCAAAGCTCAGATACGTGCCGTGCGGCAGGTTGATCTTGGAAGCCAGCTCGCGCCGGGCATCAGCCACAAACGCGGCAATGTCCCGGCCGGCGACGTTGCATGTGACGGTTTGCCGACGACGACCACCATCGTGGAGAATCGAATGCCGTCCCGAAGTCGCGAACACAGTGGCAACGTCGCTCAACGGGACGCGCAGGCCGGACGAGTTCCGCAGGAGCAGCCGTCCTACGTTCTCCGGATCCCGCCGAGTTGCTTCGTCGAGAATCACAACGACGTCGGCGACCTGGTTCCCGCGATACGTCTGTGCCACGACGCTGCCTTGGTAGGAGGTCTGTACGGCATCGAGGATTTCCACTGGACGAAAGCCAAGCGGCAGGAGGCGCTCTGGTCGGAGGCGCACGGCGATGCGCGGTGAGCCGGGCGGGGACTTGATTTGCACGTCCTCGGCACCCGCCACGCCGCGCATTACCGCCGCGACTTGGTTCGCCTTTGAATCAAGGATATCGAGGTCATCTCCGAAAATATTTACGACCACGGGCGCGGTCTCGCCTGTGATGGTCTCGCCGATGCGGTCACCGAGAAACGTCATCACCTCGGATTGGAGGCCGGGAAACTTGCCGAGAATATTGCGGATGGCCCCGGCCATCTGCTCTTCCTCCTCGCCGGAGAGCGGCTTCAAATCGACATGAAACTCGCAGCGATGCGGCCCCCACGGGTCTTCCCCCTGCTCCGCGCGCCCGACCTGCTGCTCGACCGTGGCGATGCGTGAATCCGCCAGCAGCGCCTCGGAAATCCGCACGCCCAGCCGGAGCATTTCGGGCAAAGATGTTCCGGGAGTCGTGTTGACCTGGAGCACGAAATGGCCTTCACGAAACTCCGGCAGAAACTCCTCGCCGAGGAACGGAAGCCGCGTCGCCGCGCCAAGGCACAGCAGCACGACCATCACGACGAGCGTCTTCGGCCAGGCCATGACGACACCGAGCACGAGACGATAGCCAGACTTCAGCCAGCGTTGTAGTCGTGGCTCTCGGCTCTCGCGCACGCCGCGCACGAAGAACAGCAGAGCCAGTGCAGGCGTCAGCGTGAGCGCGACCCCGAGTGACGCGAAAATCGCCAGCAAGTAACTCAGCGCAAGCGGCGCGAAAAAACTGCCTTGCAGACCAGTCAGGGTCAGCACAGGCACAAACACCATCGCGACGATGAAGGTGGCGAAGACCACCGCGCTGCGGACTTCCAGAGAGGCGTCGAGCACGACCGCGAAGGTCGGACGTGGCACAGCAAGGGTCTGGTTCTCCTTCAGCCGGCGGAAAATATTCTCCACGTCGATGATGGCGTCGTCCACCACTTCGCCGATGGCAATGGCGAGTCCGCCGAGCGTCACGGTGTTCAACGTGATGCCGAGTTTCTCCAGCACAATGACAGCAGTGAGCAGCGACAACGGGATCGCCGTGACGGAAATAAACGCGGTGCGAAAGTGGCCGAGGAACAGGAACAGCACCACCGCGACGAGGATGCTGCCGAGCCAGAGTGAATGGCGGATGTTAGCAAGGGCCGTTTCGATAAACGTCGCGGGCCGGTGGAGGCGTGGATAAATTTTGATGCCCGCCTGCGCGAAGACCGGCCCCATCTCGTCGAGCGCGGCTTCGAGCATGCGGGTGACTTCGAGCGTGTTCGCTCCGTACTGGCTCGACATGGTGAGCAGCACGCCGGGCCGGCCTTGCACCAGACAGTCGCCGAACTTGGGCTCCGCCGCCTCGATGACACGGGCCACATCCTTGAGCCGGACAACCGCGCCATTGGTCGAGTTGACCAGCGCCACTTCGCTGAGTTGTTCGGGCGAAAGCGATTGTCCCTCGGTCTGAATCAGGACGCGCTGGTTTTGTGTTTCAATGAAGCCCGCGCCGCGCACGCCGGTGGCCATCCGCGCAACGTTGAGCACGTCAGATACAGCAAGACCATGGGCAAGGAGCCGCTCGTCCTGGACCTGAATCTGGATCTGGCGCACCTCGCCGCCGAACGCGCTGCACTTGGCCACGCCCGGCACGGATAGAAGGCGCGGCTTGAGCGTCCAGTCTGCGAAGGTGCGCAGCTCCATCGGCGAGAGCTTGTCCGAGACGAGGCCGACTTTGAGCAGGTCCATCGTGGACGAGGTGAGCGGCGACATTTTCGGCGGCTTCACGCCAACAGGCAACTGACTGCCGAGCTCGCCGAGCTTCTCGCTCAACATCTGACGTGCAAGAAAGACGTCCGTGCCTTCGGTGAACACCATCGTGATGATCGACAGCCCCTGGATGGACTCCGAGCGCAGCGACTCCTGATTGCCGAGTCCGGCGATGGCGTTCTCGACCAGACGGGTGACGAGCACCTCGACCTGTTCTGGCGCGAGGCCGGGTGCCTCGGTCTGCACGGTGACTTGCGGCGGGACGAAGTTCGGAAACACGTCAAGCTTGGCGTGCGTCGCGACATGGATGCCGTAGGCCAGCAACAGACACGCGAGCGCCACCACGACACGGCGATGCTTCAACGAAAAGTAAACGAGAGATTGCAGCATGAGTTCAGTGGTGGATGTGCTGTTTGGCCAAACGGGGCGAACGGGCCTTATTCCTCCTCGCCACCCGCGCCTTTGAGTTGTTCCGAGAGCAACATCTGCGCGCCCGTGATCACAAGTTTGTTCGTGGCCTCGACGCCCTCCGAGACGAACCATCCATCCGTGAGCCGTCGCTCCAGTTTTGCGGGCTGCCGTTCAAACGTCTCGTCACCCGTCTGCATATAAAACCAGACGCTGCCCTCGTGACGCACCAGGGCGCTCGGCGGAAGCCGCCAGCCCGGCTCCGCCGCACCGGACGATGGGAGGAAGCCCGACATGGCGGTGCCAGGCGCGGGAGCATTGGTGCGGAGCAGAAAAACAAATGCCAGCCCCTGCGTCTGCGGGTCAGCGCTCGGAGCCACGCCCACGAATTCCGCCTCGGATAATTTATCCGCCGCCGTGAGCGACGCGACTCTCGCGGTTGGCGTCGGTTCCCAGGATTCGCCCGGCATCAGGTCAATGCGAACCAGCGCGGCCTGCATCGAGGCCAACGACTCCGCCAAAGCCGGCAGGTCCGTGCGTGCGGCGAGGTTCCGGCCCCACGCGGTCACGAACCGAGCCCGGGCGGATGCGAGCAACAGTTGGTCACGCTTCATTGCGGCTTCGGCCGCCTCCAAGGCTTGCAGGGAGGCGTTCTGGTTTTGCCCGAACAAGACAGCAGTCCGCGCATGCTCCTTCGAGGAAGCAGCCAGCGCGGCCTGCGCGGCATCGATGTCGAACAAACCCGTCACCATTGGCGCGGGGTCAAGCACACGACCGAACCCTTTGACTTCCGGTTTCCACTCGGCTGTCTGCGGCAGGGCAGTCTGGAGGCCCGCGTTGGTCTGCATTTCGTGGCTGAGTTTCACCTCGGTCGGGCTGTGGGCTTCACCGTGTTCCTTCTCCTTCTTATGTTCTTCGCCATGCGCCTCAGTCGTTGCGTGGCGGTTCAGGAACATCCACATGCCGGCTGCGCCCAGCGCCAGTCCGGCGAAAATTGAAATCAGTGTTCGTTTCACAAGCAGTCTTTCTTGGTTGGCCCATCGCGCTCGTGCTCGATGACAGAGAGCGCCTGAAAGGGAACCTGCAGCGCGCCCTCCAACTGGCCGATGGCTTGCGCCGTCCTTATCTCGGCATCGAGCAAGGCCAGCTCGCTCGATCTTAATTCTGTTTTCGCCATCTCCACTGTGAGCCGGTCAGCACCGCCTGCGTTCAATCGAGCCTCCACCAGTTTGAGTTGATCACGCAGCGCCTCGCGCACTTTCCGCATCCCGGCAAGCTGCTCAACAGAGGCACGCGACAACGCGACGGCGCGATCAATTTCTGCGATGACACGCGCCTGCAACGCGATCAATTGCGCCGCAGCTTCGCGACGACGCGCCTCGGCCTCGGCGATGGGGCCCTGGTTGCGATTGAGAAGGGGAAGCTCGACCGTGAGCGCAAGGTTCCATTTGTTCTCGCCCTGGTCCCATTGGTAACCGCTGCCGAGATGCACGTCCGGATATTGCCGGGCAATCTCGACCTGGAGGCTCGCCTCACTGGCTTCATACGCGGCGAGTGCCGAAAGGACATCGGCCCGATGCTGCAATGCACCGCGCCGGGCGACGTCCGAGGTAACTTCCGGCATGGCTTCAGATGCAATCGGGCCATGAAGGCGCAGCTTCTCGACCGCGCTTGCCGGGACGCCGAGAGCTTCGGCCAGCCGTGCGCGACTCTCAACCTCAAGACGTCGGGCATCGGCGAAATCAGCTTGAAGCTTCACAAGCGGCAGACGTGCGACCGAAACATCGAGCGCCGAGGTATTGCCTGCGTTCAGTCGTTGCTCCAGCAACTGCACGATCATTCCTTGTGCGTCCATCTGCCCCCGGACGAGTTCCCGTCGTCGTCCCGCCGTAGCCGCATCGGTTAGGGCAACCCGTAGCGCGCTGCGCACCTGCCACGCAGCGGTGGCAATGCTGAGCCGCGCCGACTCCGCGAGATGTTCAGCACGACTCATGCGCCGCGCGCGCTTGCCCGCGGTCTCGATCGGCACGTCGAACGACAAGCCGGGAAACCACGGGGAGAGGCCGCTGGCAGCGTTGAAGTTGTAGCCCGGCGTGACACTGGCGGTCGGATTGGGCCGGCCGGCCGCCGTCTTGCGACCCGCCGTGGCGACCGCCCATTGCGCGCGGGCCACGTCGAGCGAAGGATGATAATAAAACGCCACCCACGTCAGTGTCTCAAGGCTCCATGACTGGGGAGGCCACTCGGAAAATTCACGTCCGAGGTTCGTCGAGAGGAACTGCCGGAGGTCCGCATTCGTCAGCGAACGAGCTTCCAAGTTACCAGCCGTCTGGTCGAGGACGATAGGTTTGGGCTGATAGCGGGCGCAGCCAGCCTGAAGTATCAGAGTGAAGACAAACAACGCGAAAACCCGACGCGACCTGTCAATGACCCCGCGAAGCAGGAATGAAGGTTCATTCATGAAATAGAAATATTACCCGGACATGAAGGCGTCCCGAATCTGCTGAAGGCCATCAAGGGATTGATGGGTGATGGGTGAACAGGAGGCAAGCGGAAACAGGCAGCCTTGCGAGACGCGATGGCGAAAAACGAATTCACGGCAGGTTGAACCAGTGCGGCCAGTTCGCGGTGCTGCGGAACTTCATCAGCACTTCCAGCAGGATCGGAATGAGCGCTGCACGACTAAGGCGGACGAACTCCTGCCTCAGACGTTTCACATCAACACGGAGATGGCCCGGAGAATTGAAGGACGACCATCGCGGCCAGAGGCGGGGCGTACGCCGGCAATAGTTCACGAAGTCTTCACCGAAGCGAAGGCCGAGGAAATGTTCCTCGGCACGAACGACGAAACTTAAGTACACCATGAATAGGAGCACCACCGCAGTGGCGAAGGTGGCGTTCTTGAGCAGGCAGGTCAGCGCCAGGGCGAAACAAAAGCTGCCGACGTAGAGCGGATTCCGGCAGACGGAATAGGGCCCGTCGGTTTGCAATTGGAGATCTTTGTTGCCGCCAATAAACAACGTCGCCCAGATCCGGATGCCGACGTAGAGGAGAAAGAACCCCCACGCGCCCGCGTTAAGCGCCCAGGCGAGCGATTCGCTTTCGGTCACTTGCGGCGGACTAAAGGCCGCTCCCAACGCCACTGGACCGAGAATGAGCGCGGCGAGCAGACCTCGATTCTTGAAGCTGAAGTTGGTCCGGACGAGCGAACCGGGACGTTCACGAATGGGTTCAGATGTAGAATTCACCCCTCCAAAATGAAGAGACGAAATGAACCCGCCGTGAATCTGTGATGACAATTCGGTCACTTCGGCTCCAGTCCAAAGCCGGTGAATGACACAACTGTCATCCTCCGCTCACCTGACATTCATGCGTGAGTGATGAAGTATCCCGGTAGCGACCAGAGCCCCTCATGCCATGACTCACCCGACGTCCGCGCCCGTTGACAACTCCAGAGGAGCCGCCGCAAACTTCCGTCCACCAAACATGCGCGTACTGATCGTCGAGGACGAAAAGAAGACAGCCTCGTTCATCCGCAAATCTCTCCAGGCGGCGGGATTCGCGGTGGATCTGCTCCATCACGGTGACGAGGCGCTCGCGGCGATCCTGCTCACACCCTTCGACGTCGTGGTGCTCGACATCATGCTGCCGGGACGCGACGGCTTGAGCATCGTGACGCAGCTCCGCGAGCGCGGCGTGAAGACGCCCGTCCTGCTGCTGAGCGCCAGGGGCGAACTCCGCGAGAAAGTGGAAGGGCTCAATGCCGGTGCTGATGACTACCTGCCCAAACCATTTGCGCTGGAGGAACTCGTCGCCCGCGTAAAGGCGCTCGGAAGGCGCGGCGCAGAGACCAAATCCCTGACCATGCGGGTGGGCGACCTGTCCCTGAACACGGTGACCCGCGCGGTCCAACGCGGCGAACGAATCATCGACCTCGCACCGAAGGAGTACCTGCTGCTGGAATTCCTCATGCGCTCGGCCGGCCGCATCTGCGATCGCATGGCCATCGTGGAGAAAGTTTGGGACTACGACTTCGATCCCGGCAGCAACCTGGTGGATGTTTACATCATGCGCCTCCGGGAAAAGATCGATACCGATGCCGAACCGAAGCTGCTGCACACCGTGCGCGGTGTCGGCTACGTGCTGAAGTCCCAGCCATGAGCATCCGCAGCCGGCTCACGCTTTGGTTCGGCGGCATCCTGGGAGTTTCGCTCGTGATGCTGGCGGCCGTTCTCCACTACGAATGGGAGGAGCAACAAGAACGGATGCTCCAGCGACGCCAGGCTCCCGAAACAGCTTGGCATGAGGTGGGAGAAATCGTCCTGATGTTCGGCCTGCCGACCGCCGTCCTGCTGTTGATCGGAGGATCCTTGCTGCTGCGGAAATCTTTCGCGCCTGTCGCAGCGCTCACCCGGGCCGCAGAATCCATCCAGCTCGACAACCTCAAGCAACGGCTGCCCTTGACCGGCAGCGGCGATGAACTGGACCGGCTGACGGACGTCTTCAATGCCATGATGGCGCGGCTGGACACTTCCGTCGCCCACGCCCGCGAGTTCACCCTGCGTGCCTCTCATGAACTGAAGACCCCGCTCACCGTGATGCGGGCGGAAATTGAAACCGCGCTGGCCGGCGAGCAGATCACCCCGACGCTACGCGACCTGCTGGCGAGTCAACTGGAGGAGATTCAGCGCCTCACCAAGATCGTCAACGGCCTGACTTTCCTCGCGAAAGCCGACGCCGGCCAGGCCACAATCCAGATCGCGTCCGTGCGGCTGGATGAACTGGTGCGCGACGCATTCGATGATACCGAAATGCTCGGACGCTCACAGAACATCGCCGTTGAACTGATCGCTTGTGACGAAATCACCATGCAAGGTGATCGCCACCGGCTCCGCCAGCTCCTGCTCAACCTCACCGATAACGCCATCAAGTACAACCAGCCCGCAGGTCGCGTCACAATCTCCCTCACGCAAAACAACGGGAATGCCGAACTGACCATCGCCAACACTGGTCCCGGCATTCCCGC
>CAMCCU010000036.1 GCA_945872975.1 Pedosphaera parvula Ellin514 | reverse complement strand
CCGGCTCTGGTGACGGTGCTCGAGGATAACGTGAAGCCCACGGTGGTCAGTGCGAGCGATGAGGGCAGCCTGACGCAAGTATTCGTGCAGTTCAACGAACGAGTTAATCTCGACGAGGCGGGCAATTCATTCGGCTACTCTATCTCCGGAGGCAATGATCCATCAGGGGTTGTCGTTTCCAGCGCGGGAAGCACTGAAAGCGGAACCAGGGTGGTGCTTACCACCGGTGCGCCGCTCCTGGAAGACACGGTCTATCAATTGACGATCAACAGCATCTCGGACCTTGCGGGCAATATTTGCGATAGCAGTCAGACATACTCGTTCCGGACGTGGGTCGCTACTGCGGCTGGCGGTGTGAAGTTTGAAGTCTTTACCGGCATCGGCGGCACTGCTGTCTCGGCGCTTACCAGTGCCCCCAGTTACCCGAACAGCCCGGCGGTGGTGACCAACCTCACGAGCTTTAACAGCCGCGAGTTCCTGCCCACCGACTCGCTGGAAAACTACGGCGGTCGCATGCGTGCCTTGTTCATCCCGCCGACTTCAGAAGACTATATCTTCTACCTGAGGAGCGACGACGCTTCGGAACTCTACTTCAATCCGACCGGCAGCGGTTCCGGGGGCAAAGTTCTTCTCACTGCTGAAACCGGTTGCTGCGCTGCTTTCGCCGCGCACGCCTCGGCCCCTCAATCACTCATTGCTGGAAAGTTTTATTACCTCGAACTTCTCTATAAAGAAGGCGGCGGCGGCGATTACGGTCAGGTGGCGGTGAAGCGGGCTTCCGATCCTGCAGATCCGAACACCCTGTCCACGATTCCGTCCGGCATGATTGGTCAGGCTGCTCTCCGTGGTTCGTCCGGCGAGATTGGCATCACCCAGCAACCGGCAAATCTCACCACCAACGATAACCAGCTGGCGATCTTCTCGGTCACAGCGACCAACACGTTCAACCTCCCGATGTCGTATCAATGGCTGACGAACGGGGTCGTCGTCCCCGGTGCCAATGGCTCTTCCGCCGGCATCATCGCCCGCATTGCGGAGAACAACCTGCAGGTCTCCGTCGTGGTCTCCATCCCCGGCTTCAAAGTGACAAGCACAGCGGCCGCGTTGTCGGTGATTGCCGACACGGTTCGTCCTCTGGTTCTCAGCGCGAGCGGGAATGCCGGTTTGACTCAAGTCATTGTTCAATTCAACGAGCTGATCACCATGGAAAGCGCTGAAAACTCGTTTGGGTATGAGATCACTGCGGGACCGACCGGTCCGGGCAGCCCGAGTCCTCTGAGTGCCGTTCTCCAACCCGACGGCCGGACGGTGGTTGTTAACTTCAATGCTCCGTTTGAGGCTGACTCCACCTACACCTTGTTGGTCAGCGAGGCGACTGACATCGCCGGGAACGTCATCGCCACTGGCACAACGGTCCAGGTCAAGACTTGGAAAATTGCCCCCGGCTTCGTCACGTTTGAGACCTATGATGCTGGTGGCGGCAATGCCGTCTCCATTCTGACCAGCCATCCTTCCTTTCCGAACAGCCCGCGCGAGAAGTTTTACATCACCGCGTTCGACACCCGTAAAGTGTATCCGGATAATTCACATGAAAACTACGGTGGCCGTCTGACCGGCGTGTTCATCCCGCCCACCTCAGGCAACTGGATCTTCTATCTGAATGCCGATGACGGGTCGGAACTGTATTTGAATCCGACTGGTCCCGCTGCGGACGGCAAGGTGCTGATCCAATCCCGTGCCGATTGTTGCGCTACCTTCGCGGCGAACGCCTCCACTCCGCAGAGCCTCGTGGCAGGTCAGGCTTACTACCTCGAAGCCCTCTACAAAGAAGGTGGTGGCGGCGATTACTGCCGCGTGGCCGCCAAGCTGGAGACGGACCCGGCGGATCCGGCGACGCTTACGCCGATTCCGGGAGCGTGGCTCGGCACCTTTGTCAATCCGGTTGGAGTGAGCATCGCGATCACTCAGAATCCTGTCAGTCAGATTGCTGCTAAATCCTCGGCCGCTCAAATCATCGGGCTCGAAGACTTCAACACCGACAATGGCGAATTTTCGGTCATCAATGGCATCGAAGGTGCCAATCAGCCGGCCCCGACGGAGCAATGGCTCTACGACTCTACCCGCGGATCCTGGGCGGCGAACGGCGGCGAAGGCGTTAAGAACAGCAGTCTCAACAGCCCGTTCTTGATTGTCAGCGCCGCTGGCGGAGTCAGCGTGATCTTCAGTCATCGCTACAACTTCGAGAAGGATACCGTGAACTGGGACGGTGGCATCGTGCGCGTGAGCGTGAACCGTGGTCCTTACACCACCGTGCCTAGCACCTCCATCACCGGTGACACTTATGCCACCGACAGAACCATTGGCGGCAACAGCCCGCCCTTGAACGGCCAGTTCGCCTACAACGGCCTCTCGCCCGATTTCGCAGCCGGCACCTTCGTCACCAGCACGGCGAACCTCGGCACTTTCAATGTCGGTGACGTTATCTCAGTTCAATTCCTCGGCGCTTGGGATGAGGGTTTCGTCGCCACGCCCGCGCCGAACTGGGAGATCAACAGTGTTGAATTCTCGCCCGCGCTCGAAAGCAACTACGCGGACGGAACCGTCACCTTCACCGCCCTGGCGGAAGCGACGCTCAATTCCGCCCCCACGCCGGTCGTCTACCAATGGCAGCGGAATAACGGAGCCGGCTTCTTCGACATCGTCGGGGCTACCTCGTCGTCCTACTCCCTGCTGCCAACGCCGTCTGAAAGTGGCGCGATCTTCCGCTGCATCGCCCGTTCCCCGGGCGCGGAAGCCATCAGCTCGGAAGCGACGCTCCTCGTTGTGCCGAAGCACACCATTACCCTCACCGGCAACACAGCGGTCATCTCCTGGCCGGCACCGTCCACTGGTTATGTGCTGGAACAAGCGTCGGCGCTGGCCACACCGGGTCCGACCATCTGGTCTCCGGTCGGCATTGCTCCGACGGTTTCCGGCGGCATGAACAGCGTCACCATCACCGGAGCCGGAGCGGGCCAGAAGTTCTACCAGCTGAGAAAATGATCTGCGCTGACTGGCGTCTCAGAAGCGCCAGTGCAGGCTGAACCAAACACAGAGGCCGGGAATTCGTTCCCGGCCTCTTTTGCTTTTGATGCACCGGTCGTTGTGACGCGGGTCTGCCCGGCGATACCAATTCCCGAGAGGTGCCTTCAAAACCTCGGAGCTGCGGACGCGAGTCTTCTGCTCCAGCGCTCGGGAGTGCGGCGACTTGCCGGATGTAACTCCGCTAGTACCGGGGCGGCACGCAGGGAAAAGAAAGCGCCCTGGCGGCTTGGACTCCACCAGGGCGTGTCGATTTCGACTAAAGCCACGGGTCATGGCTCGGAGGGAAGAATCACTTGCCGTCGTTGTCGTCAGTATTGGTCACCCTGACCGAATTGTCGGCGGCGATTTCATGGTGACTCTGTGCTCTGCGCGACATAACTATGAAAGCATTGGTGTGTGTCGGACAAAGGACGGGTGGGTAACAAAACAGTGAACCAAGCACGGCGCATAGACTTGTTCTGAACCCTAGGAATCCCTTTCCGTTGCCCCGCCAATGACAAGGCACGTCCGCTGATGAATACACGTCAACTCCGCCCTTATGGATGGACCGCGCGGAAGTAACGGTTGCTGGCGGTGATTATTGGCAAGGTCACCGGCGGCGTGCCCGGTACGATTGTCCAGATGCTGGTTCCGGGGTGGTTCAGAACGGGTGTTGATTCGAGAATGTACGGACCATCCCAGTGGATGATCAGGCTTTGGTTGGATCGAATGATCTGGAGCACCGGAGCTGGATACGGGTTGTAGCGGACGACGACCGGGGACGATGTCGCCGAAGCGCCCTCGCGATCCACAGCCACGGCGGTGAACGTGTGGTTGACGTTGGTCAACACAGCCGGGATGCGATAGGGCGCACTCGTGTCGCTTCCGATCAAAGTCGTGCCGTCGAAGAACTGCACCATGGCCACGCCGCTGTCGGTGTCCATGGCGGAAGCCTCGATCACGATCGCGCCCGTCGTGAAAACCGCTCCGTTGGTGGGATTCGTGATGGCGACGGTTGGCGGCAGGTTCGTGCGAACGGTGTAACTAATTTCCAACGTGCCGGAGTTGTTGCCGCTCTCCAGCGCCGCGAAGGCGCGCGCGGTCCGGCGCGACTCCTCGTTGTCAGAGCGAAGCAACCAGCCAAAGTTGGATCCGGGTTCGTTCATCCAATCCTGCACATCGCGCGCGACGCCGGCTCCAGCCCATTCGTACGTGACGCCAGAGATGGAATTGACGAACTGGGAGGCGCTGGCCGTGGACTCCGCGTCGCTGGCGGCGCCTGGAACAGTCCAGCCGCCAGTGCCGTGCAGGCGTGAGTTCCAGGTGACTTCGCCTTCGGCCGCCGGAGCGCCGCTGTTGCCGGCTTGCGTGCCTCCCGACCAATCCGCAAGCAAGCGGTAGAGTTTGAAGTTCGAGTTCATCGGCCCGCCAAAGGGAATCCTGACCACGGTCAATCGCAGGACGGCGGAAGTGACCGTGGCGCCCGCCGGGATGGCGCTGAGGTCGAAACGCAACAGCCCCCGCCGCACGCCACCCTGGCCGTCCGTGCCGAGGTTGAGCAGCGTGTTGCCGCCGGCATTGTTGTCCGGAGCACTGCTGATGATGAAGGTGTCCGCCATGACCGGCAGGATGACGGTCGCCGCGTGGGCGTCCGGCGGGCCGAAGAAAAGGCCGAGGAACAGGCTCGATGTGAGTGCGAGGGATTTTGTTTTCATGGTGTGCCTCTTGCGATCTGCTCGACCTCACGGATGGACCGCGCGGAAGTAACGGTTGTCGGTGGCGCTGGCGGGCAAGGTCACAGGCGATCTGCCCGGCACGCTCGTCCATGAGCCGGGCTCGGGGTTGTCCAGCGCGGGAGATGATTCGAGAACGTAGGGGCCATCCCAACTCACGACGATGCTCTGACCAAAGCGGGTGAACGCCAGCACGGGAGGCGGACTCAGTTTGTAGTTCATGACCAGCAAGCCGTCGGAGATGTAGCCAGCGCCGTCGTTCGCGCCGTCCACCGCGATGAAGTACGTGACGCCCGCCGTCGCAGTGAACTCGACCCGGCTGTGAAAGTTGAGGTTGAAGCCGTCGAACCAGTCGTCGTTCTGCGCGATGAGTGTCAGTTGGTTGAGCGCGATCGCATCACCGGCCCGATACACCGCCAGCAGCGTGTCGAACGAGCTGCCTGCTAAATCGATGGTCGCGACCCCAGCGGTCGGCGCCTCCCAACGATACCAAATGGAGTGGCCGCCCGGATCGCCGCCGTGACTGGGTTCCCCGATTTCGATTGTAGAAAAAGCGTTGCAGGCTGTCACGGTGCCGTCGGAGCCCGAGATGGTTTGTGCGTTGGAGAAGCCATCATTCGCCGCCGGCTCCAACGCCCAGTGCAGGAACGTCACGCCGTTGGCGGCTGTCGTTCCGGAGCGATAGCCGTCGATGACGATTCTGTATCGCGTCCCGGCAGTGGCGGTGAACTCGACGCGGCTGTAGCTCAACTCATCCAGATAACCGCCGTTGACGTCATCATTCTCCACGACGAGATCCAGCGTGTTGAACGACGCGCCGGTGTAAACCGCCATCATCGTATCGAGGAAGGGGCTGCCTGCGGTCGTGAACATCGCTTCTCCGTCGGCTGGCGCAGTCCAGGAATACCAAATCGATGCGCCACCGGCATTGGCGGAGGCCGTGGGTTCGCCTGACTCTTTGGTCGCTGACGTGTTGTGGCCTTGGACGAAGCCGCACGTGCCGGCGAGCGGTTGTGCGCTCGCGAAATTGTTGTTGGTCGGGATGCCGTTCACCCAGGTCAACAGGAGGTGCCCGTGATTGGTGCTGGCGGCTTTTGTGTCCACGGCGATGTGGTAGGTGGTTCCCGCGCTTGCCGTGAATTGAACGAGACTGCGCAGACTCGATCCGTTGTTGTCGTTGGCGGACACCTGCGTCAGCGCATCCAGCTGGTCGCCGGTATAGATTGCCAGCAGCGTGTCGAGTGGCGCCGCCGACGCGGTGAGACTGTTGAGCGTGTAGAATCGCGTCGCGCCGCTCAGAGGTGCCGTCCAGCGAAACCAGATCGAAGCGCTGCCGGCGTTGGTCGCGTGGTTTGGTTCCCCGGCTTCCTTGGTGGCACCGACGTTGTGAGTGGAGACAAAACCTTCCGCGCCGGTGATGATCTGAGCCGAGACGAAGTTGTCGTTAGCTGGTGGAAACTTGAGGCTCCAGCTCAACGTGATGTTGCCGGAAAGCCCGCCATCGCCGTCCACCGCAATGGAGTAGCGGACGCCAGCCTGCGCCGGGAAACGGATCTGGCTTTGCGTCCCGCGAACCAACCACTGGCTGACGAGGGGAAAATAGTTAAACGAGTCATCGTTTTGAGCGATGACAGTGAGGTTCTCCAACGTCGTCCCCCTGTAGGCACCGAGCGTCGTGTCGAAGTCGCTAAAATGGAGATCGAACTCAACAGCGCCGTTGGCTGGCGATTCCCAAATGAACCAGACTGAAGCGCCGCCGGGAGCTCCAGCGTGATCGGGTTCGCCAAATTCCCTGGTCGCACCAACCGTGCTCTGCGTGATGGAGCCCATCGCGCTTGAAAGGAGCGCGGCATTCACGAAGTCATTGTTGGCCGGCTGCGCGACAATTATTGCAGGCCAGAGCATCAATAGAATCAACGCGCACAAAGCGATTCCGATTCGGAACGTAAACGATGACGGGCGATCGTGAGACACGAGCTAGAGTTGTTTTACTGAGATGCGCGGTGGGAGGATTACGACGGAGGCGGACAAGGTAAGAGGCAGGCCCGACGAGCGAGCCTGCCTCTCCTTGATTATCCAGACGGCTTAACGATTGGGCAGCATCAGCAGGAGCTGTCCGTCTTCCACGGTGTTCGGAAGCGGGGCGCGTGTGGGCGAGTGCGCCTGCACGTCGAACAGCCATGAGTCGGCTCCGAACATCGGCTTGGTGTCCATGATGCCAGAGGTTTCCCACACACCGGGACCGGTGACGATTCCATCGCGGCCCACTGAGGTCATCTCGACGATGTTCTTCAGCTCGCCGGTATGGAGGTTGATCCGCCAGATGTTGCCCTTGCGGCCTTTCGCAGCCATGGCGACACGGCTCTGCGCGGTGCCGTCTTCCTGGATCATGATGTAGTCATCGTTCACCGCGATGTTGTCCGGGCTGACCGCGACGTCGCCGCCTTCGGCGAAGATCTGGTCGGCGTTGTACATCACCGTCAACTGCGCCGTGCCGAGCACATCGTGAGGGTTAAGGGCGAGGTTGTAGAGGCGGCCGAGCACGTTGCTCGCGGAACCGCCCGTGGTGTCGAAGTAGAACTCATTCGGGTTGCGGGGGCGGAAGTCTCCGTCCTCGATCCGGTCGAAGGCGAACGCTCCAACCGCATCGGAGGCGGCTTCGAGTTCCACGTCCGTCATGGTGTCAGCTCCGGGGATGGCGACCCATCGGCCGGTCAGGGAACCGCTCTGGAAACCAGCTTCGTTGGTCGCGCTTCCGGTGCTTGCTACGAACACGTAGAGCGCACCGTTGTCGAGACCGTTGCGACGCAGGGCACCCGCACCCCACCTGTAGTCTTTACGACCGACATACATGTAGAGCTGGCATTGACCCACGTTGCCATCTTCGAGGCACATGATGACGGTCTGCTTGCCTTTGTGGGGACGAGCCACCGCGTTTTCCCAGGCCAGATGTCCGAGCTTCGGCAAGATCCAAGCTGCGTTGTCGAAGATGGCCACGGCCACACCGCCACGACCGTCGAAGGTGTTTGTGCCGCCCGATTCCTCGCCTGCGAAGTAGATCGGGCGATCAAAGCCCGCAGCCTTCCACGAGAGACTGCCGGCACAGAACCTCGAGAACGCCGGCGTGGTGTTGCTCACGGTCGCCGAGGGGCCGACGAGGACGTTCTCCATGTAAACCGTTTCATAAGCCAGGTCGCCCGAGAGGACGGAGGCGTCTGCTCCGAGGATTAGCTTGGAGACGAATGCGCCACGGGTGAGGGGCTGGCCCACGATGGTTTCAGATTGAGTGTTACCAGTAACTTCGTGGTTCATGAACACCGTGGTCGTGCCGTCCTTGTTGGCGTAAGCACCGAGGCCGTCAGGAATGCCAATCATCTGGAAGAGCTGCTCGGAGTTGCTGATGCGCGGCACGCGGTCGCCGACGCTGAGGATCGGAATGAGGCTGTAGTCTGCGCCCACCGGCACGGCGTAGGGCGCGACGCTGGTGCGCACGCCGGATTCCAAGTCGCGGTAGTTCTTCGGGACGAAGACCGATGCCACGCTGGTCGAGGAATTTCCGGCTTCGTCCGTGCAGCGCACGGTGATGGTGTAGAAGCGACCGGCACCGATGCCATTGCGTTCGGCGCGGAGGTTCGCGCTCAGCGGGCCGGTGATTTCCCAGTCCACGACATCGCGCGGCTCCGGCTTGTCATCATCGTCGTCCTTATCGTTCTTGTCGTCATCCGGGCTCTCTTTGTCCTTCAGAACGGAGCCGCCATATTTCTTGCCCCAGTTCTTGGGGTTCTTCTCCCGTCTCGCCACCGGCTCGTTGCTGGTGATGGAAACGATCTCGCAGGTGAGCGTGCTGGAGCAATTGTCCGTGCCGGTGACGGCGATGGTGATGGGAACCATCTTGTTGTTCGGCGGCCAGAGCTGTTTCAGGCTCGGTGTCACGCTCGTGACGATCGGCTTCGTCTGGTCGGTGACCGTGACGGTCGTGGTGCAGGGCTCGCTGCGATTGCCGGCGGCGTCCGTGGCCACCAGCGTGATGGTGTGCGTGCCCAATCCCAGCGGAGTTGTCTGGGACGGCGTCTGCGAAACGGCGACCGGTGCCGCGCTGTTGTCGCTGGTCCGTGCGGCTGAGCGGAGGTCAACCGTGGCGGTGCAGTTCGTGCCCGCAGCCACGGTCCTCGGAGCGGGGCAGGTAATCGTCGGAGGCGTGCTGTCCGCGCCGATGCGGAAGGCGAGCAGCATGTTGTCGGCGAAGATGGTGTTGGTGCCGACCGCCACGCCGTTGTGATAAACGATCGGGGCGCGGAAATCGTTGTCGTTGCCGACGAGCAGCAGGTAATCGTTCGGAGCCGCCGGGTCATTCAACGGCACCACGGAGAGCGCTTCCCACTTCTCGGAGAGCGTGTTGGCGTTCTGGTTCGAGGGCGCGGTGTTCAGTCCGAACCTGGCGAGCTGCGCCGGGTTCAGCATGTCCACCAGGTCACGGCTGGTGACAGCCACGACGTTGCTGGGCAGACCCGAGCGCGGAAGAGTCAGAGCGCCGGGCGCGCCCTTCTCGAGATCATAACCGGTGCCGAGGATGTTCGAGGCGGCACTGGAATCCACTTCCACGATGCGCTTGTAGAGCAAGGCACCCGCGTCACCACCGAGACCACGACCGTCCCGCTGGAGGATGAGGTACTTCGTGGCGCTGATGGCGAGGATTTCGCTCACGGGCGTGTGGCGGTTGTTCGCCTCAGTGGCGTTGAGCGGCAGCACATGGACATACTCAGCAAGGGCCTGCTCGTAGGTCGGCGAGGCGGGGTCGATGTCGTAAACAAAGATGCGCACGTTCCGGCTGGGATTGCGGTTCTCGCCGTCCTGGGTCAGCGGAGATTGCAGCGAGGCGATGAGCTTCTTGCCGTCGGGCGTGACGCTCAAGCCTTCCATGCCACGGTTATTGTGACGGCCGGAATCAAGCGCCGAGGTCAGGCCGCCGGTCAGGTAATTGATGGCGCGCGGATAGTTGGTGCCGAACCTGGGAATGACAGCATCCGGCAAAGGCAGGACATTCTGCAAAACACCCGTCGCACTGAAGCGATAGATGAACGGGCCGTACTCGTCGCTGATGTACCAGGAACCGCCAGCTCCAGGAGCGATGCCTTCCGGGTCGAGGCTCCACTTGCCGAGGCCGATGCCGGTCACGAGGCTTTGCGGATGAGTCGTCACGTTGGTGTCGTCGGGGAGCGCGCCGGTGAACAGGTTTCCATTCACGCTGAACAACAGGGTGCCGGTGTTGGCGATGGTGATTTGGTTCTGGGCCACCGGGCCGGCGCCGTAGTAAGGCGTGATGGCGACGGACAGGCTCTGGGCGCGCGGATGGTAATCTTGCAACCCGTCGCCGAACCCGCGATCAGGCAGGCCGAACACGTTGGCTTGAATGGTGCCGTTGGCGTAAACGAGGGAGGCGGGGTCCAGCCACATGCCGGAGAAGATGCCGCCGAGCGTATCGACGCCAGCGCCGAGTTGATCGAAGGAATCGGCTGGGAGCCGGCCGACGCCGACCAGGCCGAGGTTGACCAGTGGTTGAGCCTGGGTGCTGACGCCGGCCGTCAAGGCCAGCGCCGACAAGGCTGTGAGATACAGTTTTTTCATGGTTCTGTTTAGTGGTTTTTGGTTGATGCGAGAATTCGCCTCGGTGGAGGCGACGAGCTCTGACCCGTTTGGAACTGGCAACGTCATTTTCGTTTTCACGGTTCATGGCCATAGAGACTTAGTCGTGTGACAGCCCACAGGCGGGCGGGTGACGATGAGGTGAACTTCAAGCTGGTTGGACATTCGGACATCCGTGTCAGTTGTGTGACGCGTAAGCTCTTCGTCGGCGTGGAAGGAGGGAAGGGTTGCGCCGCGGGGCATGCGGACAAAAGAAAGCGCCCTGGCGGCTTGGGCTCGCCAGGGCGTGTCGGATTCGACTGAAGCCACGGGGATCGTGGCTTGGAGGGGAAGACTATTTCCCGCCGCGCGCGACGCTCACGCTCGTGGTGCGCGTCGTCTTGTTGCCAGCGGCGTCCACGCACTCGATCGTGATGCGGTAGATGCGGGTGAACTTTCTCGTGGACGGAATGGCGCGAAGCTCCAGGGAGAGGTCGCCCGTGATCACCCAGTTGGGTTTGCTGGAGCCACCTTTCTTGTCGTCGTCATCGTCCTTGTCGTAGCGGTCGTTGCTGGTCACGGAGATGATCCGGCACGTGGGCGCGGGGTCGCAGTTGTCGGTGGCCGTGACTTTCAGGCGCACCGGAATCATCTGCCACCGGGCCGGGCGCAGGATCTGAGGGCTGGGGATCAGCGTCGTGATCTTCGGCGCGGTCTGGTCGGCCACGGTCACGACGGTGGTGCAGGTGTTGGTGTTTCCGGCCGCGTCCACGGCGGTGACGGTGACGGTGTGCTCGCCGAGTCCGGCTTCGGTGCCGGCGACCGGGCTCTGGCTGAGTGACACCAGGCCGGAGCAATTGTCGCTCGCGATCACGCTGGCCAGCAGGTCCGGGATGGCGGCCTGGCAATTCGTTCCCGCCGCGATGGTCGACGGCGCGGGGCAGGTGAGCGTGGGCGCAGTTTTGTCGGCGACGGTGATCTTGACCGTGCCGCTCACGCTGTTGTTGGCGGCGTCCGTGGCGGTGATGGTGACGGTGGTCACGCCGAGTCCGAGGACGGTGCCGGCCTCGGGGCTTTGCGCCAACGTGACGGTGGAGCAATTGTCGGTGGCGACGGTGGCGGCGTTGGTCAGGAGGTTCGGCACCACGGCGGAACAGTTCGCGTCCGCGTTGTAGCTGATCGCTGCGGGAACTTTCAATGTGGGCGGGCCGTCGAAGACCACGACGGTGAAGCTGCATGGCTCGGAGAGATTTCCAGCGGCATCCTTGGCGACGACGGTGATGGTGACCGGAGTTTCGAGCGTCACGGCGCTGCCGGCGGCGGGAGTTTGGGTGATGGTCACGGGGGCGGCGCTGTTGTCAGCGGCGGTGGCAAGCGAGGTCACGTTCGGTAGCGCACAGCTCGCGGCGGCGGCGACACGAACGGTCTGCGACGGGCAGACGATGGTGGGCGGCGTGCTGTCCGCGCCGATGCGGAAGGCGAGCAGCATGTTGTCCACGATCACGGTGTTGGTGCCGACCGCGATGCCGTTGTGGTAAACGATGGGAGCCTTGAAATCGTTGTCGTTGCCGACGAGGAGCAGGTAGTCGTTCGGCGCGGCGGGATCGTTGAGCGGAATGACGGCCATGCCTTCCCACTTCTCGCAGATGGTGTTCGCGTTCTGGTTGGTGACGTTGAGGTTCAACCCGTACTTCGCGAGCTGCGCGGGGTTGATGATGTCCACCACGTCGCGGCTGGTGACGGCGACAATGCCGGCGGGCAGGCCGGAGCGGGGCAAGGTGAGCTGGCCGGGAGCGCCCTTCTCCAGATCGTAGCCGGTGCCGATGATGTTCGATGCCGCGCTGATATCCACCTCCACAATGCGCTTGTAGAGGACGCCGCCGGCGTCGCCGCCGAGGCCGCGTCCATCACGCTGGAGGATGAGGAACTTTGTTTCGCTCACGGCGAGGATTTCGCTGATGGGCGTGTGGCGGTTGTTCGCCTCCGCCGCGCTCAACGGGAGGACGTGGATGTATTCGCCAATCGCGGTGTTGTAAGTGGGCGACGCAGGATCGAGATCGTAAACGAGGATGCGCGCGTTGCGGCTGGGATTGCGGTTCTCGCCGTCCTGCACGAGCGGCGATTGCAGCGCGGCGACGAGCTTCTTGCCGCTGGGCGTGAGGGTGACGCCTTCGAGACCGCGGTTGTTGTAGCGGCCGGAATCGTTCGTGGCGACGACGGAGGCGGCGTTGAAATTGATCACGCGCGGATACGCCGGACCCATCTTGGGCAGATAAGCATCGGGCGGCGTGAGCGTGTTCAGCAACGCGCCGAGCGCATCGAAGTGGTAGATGAAGGGGCCGTATTCATCGCAGACATACCAGGAGCCGTCGGCGGCGCGGGTGATGCCTTCGGGGTCCAGACACCACAAGCCGAGACCCAGGCCGCTGGCCAGCGATTTCGGATACGCGACGAAGTTCGTGTCATCAGGAATGTAGCCGGTGAACCGGTTTCCGTTCTCGGTGAAGATCATCGATCCCGTGTTGGCGAACGCGATTTGATCCTGAGCCACCGGGCCCGCCCCGTAGTAAGGCGCGATGGGCATCGTTTACAAGGCGCGGCAGACTTCCATGAAACGGATCGTCGCCCTCAAGATGCTCGGCTCCTACGCGGCGGCCTTTCCCGGCATCGCCGACCGCATCCAGATCGAGGCGGAAGCCGCCGGCAGTCTGCGGCACCCGCACATCGTCACCATTCACGACGTCGGCGAACACGAGGGGCGCCCGTTCTTCAGCATGGAATTCATCGAGGGCGCTGGGCTGGACAAGTTCATCGGCCCGGAAGGATTTCGCCCGGCCACCCCGACCGTTGAGAAGTCCAGCCTGCGCGAGCACCAGTCCGCCACCATCCGGTTGATGGGCAAAGTTGTTCGCGCCGTGGACTACGCGCACCGGCGCGGCGTGCTGCACCGCGACATCAAGCCGGCCAACATCATCATCGATTCCCACGGCGAGCCGCACCTCACCGACTTTGGTCTCGCCAAAGTAATGGGCCGGGCGAGCGTTTCGGGGACGGCTTCCGGCTCCATCCTCGGCACGCCTGCCTACATGGCCCCGGAGCAGGCCAGCGGCGACAGCAAGAACGCCAGCACGGCGGCGGACGTTTACAGCCTCGGTGCCGTCCTCTACGAAATGCTGCTTGGCCAGCCGCCGTTCCTGGGGACGACGCCCTTGGAAACGTTGCGCTCCGTCATTGAGACGGAGCCGAAACATCCCAGCAGCTTCGGCCGGGGCGTGGATCGTGACCTTGCCACCGTCTGCCTGAAATGTTTGGAGAAAGATCCCCAGCGTCGTTACGGCTCCGCCTCGGCGCTGGCGGATGATCTCGACCGCTGGCTCGACGGCAAACCGATCGAGGCCCGGCCCGTGCGCCCGGCGGAGCGGTTCTGGCGCTGGTGCCGGCGCAAGCCAGCCGTGGCCGTCCTGCTCGCTGGCGTCGGTCTGCTGCTGGTGGCCGCGACGATGTTTGGCCTCATGGCCTACCGGCTCACGGAAAAAGAACTGGAGCGCTCGCAGCGCGATCTCCGTAGCCAGGATCAGGCGTTGGCGAACCGCATCGATGCGGAATGGAGAGAGCCGGGCCGCCGTTCCATTCGCGTCAGTGCCGAGGAGATTAGCGCCCTGACCAGAAATGCCATTCCTGTGGAAGGGGACGAACCCGTGCTCAGGCTCGGCCTCAACGGTGGCGCGCGCATGGATTCCACGCCCCACTACACCATCTGGTCGGGCTTTGCACCCATGGCCAACGCGCTTCGGACCAGCATCGCTCCACGACCGGTGGTTTTTGATATTTTGCTCTACACCACTATCTCCAACGCGGTGGAAGGATTTATCAGCGGCGAATTGGACGTGATGCAAACCAGCCCGATGGCCTACCTCTCGATCCGAGATCGCGGAGTATCCGTCGCCCTGATGGTCCGGCAGCTTCACCAAGGTAACCCCTACGTGCGTGGAGCCGTTTTCACTCGGACCAACTCCGGCATTGAGAAGCTCTCGGATTTGAAGGGACAGACCTTTGCCTTTTCCACATCCGATCCTGCCCTCAGCCCGCATTTCGCCAAGAGCGAGCTGTTCCAGGCGGGAGTTTACGGCAGCGATCTGGCCAGTTGGACGAATGCCCGTCCCGGCAGACCGCTCCAGCTTGTCCGCGAGGGCAGCTTCGCCGCAGGCTCTGCCAAGTATGGCGATGTGGAACGTCTCATCCAGGCGGGCGCGCCCATCAAGATCATTCACGAGTTCCGCGCTCCCAGCCAGGCCTGGATCGCTTCAGCCAAGGCTGATTCCGGTAGCGTCGAAGCGTTTCGGACCAACCTGCTCCGCATGCGCGACCTCGACATGCTATCCGCGATCGATGTGGACCTCACGGGCTTCGCGCCGGCTTCCCTGTCTGATTTCGATCCGATCAAAGAGGTGCTGGAACAGGCCCGGCTCTTCGATGGGCCGGAGTTGTCGGCGAAGTAAGGTTCCGCAGCGAATCCACCCCGCTTCCTCGAATTCGAGTGGAGGCTCCGTCTCTTGTTGGTGATAGAATTGACTAGTCGGGATGGCTTGGTATCGACTATATCCAAGTGCATCAATCCCTCTGCTACGGAAGCATCGTGTTCGCTACAGACGTCATGATGACGACATCAAGGGTGTTTGATGGGCGAGACCTTCGGTAACCAATAATCAGAACAACTACCATGAGTAAACATCCTTCCAGAACAATCGCTGCGATCCTGGGCGCGCTGGGTTTCGCGCACGGAGCGGCGGTCGCCCAAACGCCCATCCTGGTGCCCAGCTTCCTCAAATTCGAGGTGTACACCAACATCGCCGGCACAGCCGTGAGCGACCTCGTGGCCTCGCCGAGCTTTCCCGGTTCTCCGGGGCGGGTTTTCTACATGCCGTCATTTGATACCCGCACGGTCTATCTGGATGACAGTCATGAGAATTATGGCGGACGGATTACGGGCTTCATCACGCCGACCGAGTCAACTTCCTACGAATTCTACCTTCGCAGCGATGATGCATCGCAACTCTTCCTCAGCTCGAACGACGATCCAGGCAATCTGGAAATGATCGCCGAGGAAACAGTGGGTGGTGGACCGTTCGAGGAACCCGGTGCTCAAGAGACGTCCTTTGCCCGGCAGTTGGAGGCTGGCCAGCGCTACGCCATCGAGGTGCGCTTCAAGGAAGGCACCGGCGTCGATCTGTGCCAGGTGGCCTGGCGCAAAGACGGGGATCCAACGCCTGCCGTTCAGTTGACCCCCGTGCCCATTGCTTTCCTTTCCACTCTCATTGTGCCCCGTGGCAGTGTCACGATCACCGGGCAGCCGGCCAATGCCACCGGCGGGGAGAACGAATACATCACTCTGAGCACAGCCTTTACCGCCACGCACGCGCCGGCCGCAGTGCAATGGCAGCGGAACGGAACGAACGTGCCGGGATTGACCGGTGGCACCACGAGGCTCGGCCCGTTGAAGGCGACGGATGCGGGACGGTATCGGGCGGTGGTTTCAATTCCAGGCGCAGTGGCCACCGGCGCTGAAGCTGTGATTGGCGTGACGCCCGATGTGACGCCGCCGTCCGTCCTGAGCGTTGTGGGCAGCAGTTCCTTTGACTCGCTGACGGTGGAGTTCAGTGAAGCTGTCGCTGCGGACTCAGCGGGGGAGGTTTTCAGTTATCTGCTCGATGGTGGCGTGACGATCATTGATGCAGTCGTTCTTGGCCCCACGTCCGCGAGGTTAGTGACCAGTCCGCAGACTCCGGGGGCAACTTACACGCTCACCTATCCGGGGATTGTTGACATGGCCAACCTCATGAGCGCGCTGGGCGCGAGCAAGACGTTCACGGCCTTGGATCGGGTGGGCGGCGGCTTGAAGTTCGAAGCCTGGCTCAACCTTCCCGGGAACGCGCCTGGAGATCTTTTGAGTGACCCAAGGTATCCGGCCAGCCCGGATCGGGTTGCTTACGTCACCGAGTTCACCAGCCGGCTGGTTTTCGCAGATGCTGCCTCCATGGACAATTACGGGGGACGCATCTCGGGATGGATTGTTCCGCCGGAAACCGCCGAATACGAATTCTTCATTCGCAGCGATGACGGTTCCCAACTCTCGCTCAGCACGGATGCCGATCCGGCGAACGCGACGATCATCGCTTCAGAGGCGGGATGCTGTGGGCCGTTCGAGGCACCGGGTGCTCCGGAAACGTCGGGTCGCATTTCGCTCACGGCTGGCAATCGCTATTACATCGAGGCGATCTGGAAGGAAGGCGGCGGTGGTGACTATTGCGACGTGGCCTGGCGCAAAGTGGGCAGCCCCGGCCTGCCGATCAATTTGACCTACATTCGCGGCAACGTGTTGGAAGCGTATGCCGCGCCCGGCAGTTTCACGGCTCCGACCGTGGCCATTGCCAGTCCGGCGAACGGCAGCGCAGTCAATGTCGGCGAACCAGTCACCCTCACGGTGAACGCATCGGCGGCTGCGTCGAAATCAATCGTCAAGGTGGAGCTCCTGGAGCAGGGGAGAGTCATCGCCGTGGTGACGAACAGCCCCTATGCGCTCACACTTTACGAACTGAGCGAAGACAATCACAACTTCGTCGCCCGGGCGACCGATAGCGCCGGACTGTTCACGGACTCAGCGCCCGTCACCATCTCCGTTGGCATCCAGCTTTCGACGGTGAAGGTCCTGGCCATCGACAACGTCACCACCTGGCGCTACGACCGGTCGGGCAGTAATCTCGGGACGGAATGGAGCCAGCCCGGCTATGACGACAGCGCCTGGCCGCAAGGTCCGGCGCTCATCGCCGATGAAGGCACCACGACTGTGGAACCCATTCGCACCCGCATCAGCCGGTTCAACGACCAGGGTGCGTACGTGCGAACTTTCTATTTCCGGAGCCACTTCAATTTCCCTGCCACGACTACCGAGAGGGCAAAACTCAGGTTGCGGCACGTCGTTGATGATGGCGCTGTTGTTTACCTGAATGGCGTTGAGATTCATCGCTTCGGCATCGCGCAGGGCGTTGTCGTGGATTACCTCACGGACGCTGGTGGCCACGAGAACGCCTACCAAGGCCCCTACGACATCCCGGTCGATAACCTCCAACTGTGCGACAACGTGCTCGCGGTGGAAGTGCATCAATCTGGCGGGAGCAGTTCGGACATGGTCTTCGGCGCTGAGTTCACCGTCAGTGTCCCGGTGTCGGACCTTGACCGTCCTGTCCTGACGGCGGTCCGCAGCGGCGCTTCCGTGAGCATCTCGTGGTCATCGGAGTGCGGAAGCCTGGAATCGGCGCCGGACGTCACCGGACCCTGGTCTCCCGTGGCCAACGCCTCCAACCCATACTCGACCACTGCGAGCGCCGCAGCCCTCTTCTATCGTGTGAAGCGGTAGCAGGGCGCACCTCCTGATCAATGTCTGAGAGAACAGGGCCGCAGTCGCGTGCAGGCCCTGTTCTTCAGAACGGCTGTTCCCTCACGCGAGATTTGTTCCCGCCGCATGGCTTGTGAACAGTCTGGAAACTTGAGACAGATTCATAGCCATCCCCTCATGGGATGGTTGTGGATCGGGTCGAAAACTCAGTGGGCTCGCGACGTTTCACGGAGGGCTTTGCACTCGATAGAAGCGCTGTCCGCTGCTGATGGGGCGCGGGTCGGTGATGTTCACGCTACCGCCGGGCCCGATGATGTTGGTAACGACGAGCGTATTCCATGTCTGCGTGGAGAGGTTGTCGGTCCATTGTACGCGATACGATCCGAGTGGAATGCCGGTGAACGTCAGCGTCACTGTGCCGGAGGCAAGCCTGACCGTTGTGCGACCGGGAGATGCCAGCGCCTCGTTGATGGATTGTAGCAAAGGATGACGCTGGCCGACTGGTGCGGCTGGGAAATAGTCCTGGGTCAATTCCCAGATCATGACGCCGCCGAGACTGCGGTTACGGGCGTAGCTGACCTTTGCCTGGCAAGCCCTCGGATCATCATACGAGATGAAGCGGGCCGGGCCGGACGCTCCGTTGGAGATCGCCAGAGACGCCGACTGCGCGTTGTTGTCCCAGTGATAAACGTTCGAGCGGAAGTAAGTCGTTGAGATGGTGGCGAAGGATTCCGTGGTCACGACGGGGACGCTTGTGTCCGGCCACGCCTGGCGCGGCTGCGAGACCCCGCCGCCAGTCCAGAGGTAACCGTAGAAGGGAATGCCCGCACCAAGTTTGGCCGCAGTCACGCCGTTGCTGAGGAAGTTGCGAATCGCGCCATCCATGGAAGGCAGGAGAGCGCCCGTGCCGGGAAAACCATACCCTCCATCAAACACTGGAGCATTGAACCACGTCACCCAGCCGGGCCACGGACCGGACAAGTCGTAGGTCATCACGTTGATCTGATCGAAACGGTTTTGCAGGGAAGCGAACATCCGGTATTGCGCGGTCGGCGGATCTCCGTACGGCGGATACGCGACCACTGCCGCCGTCAGCAACTTCGGCTGAGGCAGTTGATCCAGAGCCGACCGGAGTCCATGCACCAGGTTCGTGAACTGCGCGGTGTCAGTCACGTTCATCGGCTCCCAATCGAGATCCACGCCATCGTAACCGTGGGCGACGACGACCTGGGTCAGGTTGCTGATGAGCGTCGTCAGACGTCCGCTGCTCGTGGCACCTCGAAAGCCGATCTGGCTGTCGGCTCCACCGGCGCAGATGAGCACCTTCCTGCCTGCGGCGTGCGCCCGGCCAACCACGTCCGTCATGTGCGCTGGGCTTAAATCAAGCCGGGTGGCATTGAGGGAACCGTCCGGGTTTACCGACATCGCGAAATGGATGAGGTGTGTGACCGTAGTGAAATCGATGTTCGCCGGCGGCATCGTCGTCCGCTTGTAAGCCGGATAGTAGCCTGTGACCCACAACTCCGCGCGCAACTCACCGGCTAGGAGACAGCACAAGCCCGCGAGCAAACTTCTCGTGATGCGTTGTCGTGGCTTCATCCGTTCAAGCTTACGGGAACGTGAAACATCGGCAAGAACGGCATTCGCATGGCTCCATTCCGGATTTTTTCCTGCCCAGCGCGACATGGTACCGGCAGATTGTCCGCGTGACTTCGCGGAAATCAAACAGCGCTGAAATTCTGCCAACGCATACCGCTGCATTGTTCGATGCGGCGGTGCAGCGTGCGGCGGAGCTGCTGCGCGCGGGCGAAGTGGTCGCGCTGCCGACGGAGACGGTCTATGGGCTCGCGGCCAACGCGCTCGACACCGAGGCCGTCGCTCGCATCTTCGAGGTTAAGGGCCGCCCGTCGCATAACCCGATCATCATTCACGTCTCCGACCTCGCGATGGCGCGGAAATTCGTCGGGGACTGGCCGGACGCCGCCGAGAAGCTCGCGCGATCGTTCTGGCC